>NZ_JBHXBO010000040.1:19028-24001 GCF_042726775.1 Oerskovia sp. NPDC060287 | reverse complement strand
GGCGCTGCTCCCTCCACGGAGCAGCGCCTCTCGTGCGTCCGGGGGCGGGCGCGGAGAGCTCGTCCTGACCGGCGTGCCCCGGCCGCTGCGATCCTGGCCGGCTCACGGGGTCACCGTCGCCCGGCCTGCCGTGATCAGCGGCCCGTGCCGTGCGCCCCCGCGATCACCAGGACCGCGCGCTCGACCGCGAACACCGGGTCGCGCCCGCCGCCCTTGACCTCGGCATCCGCCTGGGCGACCGCCGTGATCGCGGCCGCGAGGCCTTCCGGGGTCCAGCTCGAGAGGTCCTTGCGCGCCCGGTCGATCTGCCAGGGGGCCAGCCCCAGGTCCTTGGCCGACGCTCCACCACGCCCGCGCATGGCCGCGACCTTGGCGAGCGTGCGGAGCTTCATCGCGAGCACCGCGACGAGCGGCACGGGGTCCGCTCCCGTCGCCAGGGCGTGGCGCAGCAGGGACACGGCCTCGCCCGCCTTGCCCGCCACGGCGGCGTCGGCCACGCGGAAGCCGCTCGCCTCGACGCGCCCGCCGTAGTACCTGTCGACCGTCGCGGCGTTGATGGTGCCCGTCGTGTCCGCGACGAGCTGCGCGCACGCGCTCGCGAGCTCGCGCAGGTCGTTCCCGAGCGCCTCGACGAGCGCCTTGACAGCCCCCGCGTCGGCTCGGCGGCCTGCCGCCTTGAACTCCGCGGCGACGAACGAGAGCTTGTCGGCGTCCTTCTTGATGGCCTCGCACGCCACGACCGGCGCGCCGCTCGCACGGATCGCGTCGAGCATCTTCTTGCCCCGGACGCCGCCGCCGTGCACGACCACGACGGTCGTCTCCGGGTCCGGCGAGGCGACGTAGTCCACCACGTCGGGGATGAGCGCGTCGGCTGCGGCCTCCGCGCCACGCACCACCACGAACTTGGGCTCGCCGAAGAGCGACGGGCTCGCCGCGACCGTCAGCATGCCCGACTGGTAGGTCACGGCTTCGATCTCGGACTTCTCCGCCTCCGGGTCGCGGGCCCGCGCGAGCTCGAACAACGAGTCGACGGCCCTCTCCGCGAGCAGGCCCTCGGGCCCTTGCACCAGCACCACGGGAGCGAGCTCGACCGCGTTCCACGGGAGCGTCGCGGACGGGCGGGCGGAGGTGCGGGAGGGAGCGGGAGCCATGGGCACAACGATCCCACGGGCCACCCACCGGGGGCACATCGCCGATGCATGGCGGGGCCCGGCTCGCTGACGCGCGGCCGACCGGGGCGGGGCTGTCCCGGGAACGCTGTGCTGCCACATGGACGGCGCTGACCCAGGGGCGGTCAGCGCCCCGCGGGGCCGGCCGAGCATGCGGTTGGTGTCGCGAATCCGCGGAATCCGCACGAGAGCCGCATGCTCGACGGTCGACCACCACCCGTTCGCCTGCCCCCTGGTCCTCCATCCACCTCCGGTCCGTGTCGTTTTCCGCTCTCACGTCCCCTGCACCGACCGGCAGATCGAACGACCCGGCGAGGATGTCCTGACCTGCGGGCGGTCGTTCACGCCGCAGCCCCCTCCAGAGTTTCGTCCCACCCGTGACGTTCAGCGCTGACGGCGACGGCCGAACCAGCGCCGAGCACTTGGCAGCGGGGCGTTCAGGACGAGATCGTCGATCCCTTGCTGGACAGCCCACCACTGGACGTTGTCGTAATCGGACCGGGTGAGCTGCAGAGAGCTGAGACTCTCCAGCGCCGTGTCGCCGTACCCGGAGAGCCGCGCCCTGTCGGCGATCGACCACACATCCTCGAACCAGCCGACCGGCGCCCGCTTCATGTTCGACGGCGGGACGCGGCCTTCGAGCAGCAGGTCGCACAGTGCCGCCGGGCTGGTGCACGCATCGATGAACGGCAGGGTAACCCGTACGAAGTCCTCGACGATGACCGCCGGCCAGTCCGGCATGTCCGGGGTGTAGTCGAACGACGCCCCGGCTCCACGCCGCTCGATCTCCGAGACGGCCCGGGCCTGGTCCAGGCTGTAGAGCCACCCCTGGTCCTCGTCGTCCACCCAGCAGTCGACGTTGACCGTCCGGACGTGCTTCAGCCGGTTCTCGGGATTCAGCCAGACCGTCATCCCCATACCGTCGCCGGGCGTCCTCCGGAACACCTTGTTCGACCGCACGAAGCCCCGTGCAAGGAGCAGCGGAGCGAACTCGTCCTGCAGCACGAGCACCGCCATGCCTCACCCTTCGTCGTGTGGCTGGACCGGGTCCGGTCTGGTCCCGAGGTGAGTCTGACGCAGGCACGACCCGCCTGTCCACGACGTGCGGGCTCAGCGTCTTCCGCGCACGACACCACGTCGCCCTTCCTCGTGGTCACCCGTCCCTGCACCCGGCGACCGCGAGCGCCCCGTCGCGCACGACGAGCGCGAAGGTCCCGCACCGGTCGGTGCGCAGCACCGCGGCCCCGACGCCCGCGTAGAGGTCGAGGGCTTCCTCGGTCGGGTGCCCGTACGTGTTCTCGCCCGAGCTGACGATCGCGACCGCGGGGCTGAGCGTCGCGGCGAGTCGTGGGGACTGGACGCGTGAGCCGTGGTGCGCGACCTTGACGACGTCGACCGACACGTCGCCGCCGTGCGCCCGCAGCGTCTGGTCCAAGGCCTCCTGTCCCGCGTCCTCCAGGTCGCCGAGCGCCACGAGCGTGAGCTGCGGGGTGACGACACGCAGCACGATGCTCGCGTCGTTGGCTCCCCCGTCCGCCTCGGCGAGACGGGGACGTCCGTCTGCGGAGGTGCCGGGACCGGGCGTGGAGCCCGCCTGCAGCACCTCCCACGACACGTCGCCGAGCGTGCCGCCCGCGCCGGGTTCGGCCACCTCCACGGGAACACCTCGGTCGGCGAGGTCGTCGAGCACCCACTCGGCCTGCTCGGCAGGGTCACCGAGCCCGGTCACGAGCGCTCGTCCCACCTGCCGCCCGTCCAGCACGGCGTCGAGCCCTCCGACGTGGTCGGCGTGGAAGTGGGTCAGCACGAGCAGGTCGAGGCGCTCGATCTCGAGGTGGTCGAGGCACCGCCCTGCGGCGTCGCCTGCCGGACCGACGTCGATCATGAGTCCGCGCCCGTCGCCGGTCCGGACCACGAGCCCGTCCCCCTGGCCGACGTCGCACGCGGCCACGACCCAGTCCGGCGGGACGTCTTGACCGGCGGGGGCGATCCAACGGGGCCACGCGATCACCACGCAACCGGCCACTCCCACGGCAACCACGGCCCAGGCCGCGACGAGTTGCAGCGTGGCGCGTCGTCGTCGGGCTGCGAACGCCTCCCGGACACCCGCGCGTACCGCCGTGCGCCACGTGTGCGGCCAGCCGCTCCCCCGGCTCCACGGGACCCGCACGCCCAGCAGACCCGCCACCCGCCGCCATCGCCACACCAGCACCAGTGCTGCGAGGGTCAGCAGGGCGAGTGCCGACGCGCCCAGCGGACCACCGGGCCACGGCACCTTCGCCCCGGGCAGCCCGGCGAAGGACCGGGCGACCGCCGCGATCCACCAGGACGCGAGGCCCGCAGGCCACGCGAGCACGACCCCGCCGAGCGGGAACCAGGGGGCCACGAGCGTCGCGAGCACCCCGAGCACCGTCGCGGGCACGAGCGCGGGCGCCGCGACCAGGTTCGCCGGCACGGCGTACGTCGCGATCGACGGGTCGAGCAGGACCAGGACCGGCGCGCACGCGAGCTGGGCCGTCAGCGGGACCGCGAGCGCGAACGCCGGCCCTCTGCCGATCCACGGTGCGAGACGTCGTGCCACGGGCTGGGTACCCAGCACGAGGGCGGCGGTCGCGACGCTCGACAGCACGAACCCGTACGAGCGCGCGAGCCACGGGTCCAGCACGAGGAGCACCACGACGATGCACGCGAGCGCGGGGACGGCGCGCGAGGGGCGTCCCAGCCCGATCCCGACCAGCCCGACCACCCCCATGGCCGCGGCACGCAGCACGCTCGGGTCGGGATGGACGAGCAGCACGAACCCCGCCATGACGAGGCCCGTCACCCCCATGCGCACACCGCGCGGCGCCCGGGCCAGCGCGCACAGCGCGGTCACGGCCGCCACGACGATCGCGAAGTGCCCGCCCGAGACCGCGGTGACGTGCGTGAGGCCGGTGGTCCTGAGAGCCGCGTCGAGCTCGTCGTCGATGCGCGAGGTGTCGCCGACCGCGACGCCCGGGAGCAGCGCACGGGCGTCCGCGGGCAGCCCGTCCGAGGCCGTCAGCAGGTCGGTCCGGAGCGTGTTGACGACTCGCAGCGCGGGCAGGGGCTCGGCCGTCTCGACCGGCGGCCCGCTCGCGACGAGCGTGGCTGCCGCCCGGTCGCCAGGTTCGGCGCGCAGGAGCCGGCCCGACGCGCGGACCTCGGCCCCGTAGTCGACGTCGGCCCAGGACGGGTCGCCCAGCACGTCGACCTGCCCTCCCCCCGGTGCTGTGACACCTCGCCCCTGGACCGTCGTCAGCTCGAGCGTCGTGCGCACGCTGTCCGAGGACCCCGACCACGGGTTGGTGACCTCGACGGCCTCCTTGACGACCCGGCCGACGACCTCGACCGACGCGCCCTCGGCCGCGAGGTCCGCGGCTCCCCCACGTTCCCGCGCGACGAGGTCTGCTGCCCCGCCCAGCAGGACCGCGAGCACGCACGCCGTCACGAGGAGGCACTGACCGAGCCCTCGGGGCGGGTTCGCGCGCCGCACGAGCAGCAGCGCGCCGAGCAGCGCGAGCAGTCCCGCCGCGGCCGCCGCTCCTGCAAGGACCATCCCGGGCCCCGCAGCGGCGAGCCACCACGCGACACCCCAGGCCGCGAGCGCCCCCGGGACCAGTCGAAGGTCGGTCGCCGAGACCTGGCGCGGGGTGAGCACTGGGGCCGCGCCCGGGGCGGGGTGGGTCGCCGGGGCGCCGCCCCGCGCCCCCGCCCCCCAGGCCCGGGGTCGGGGGGCCCCCCCCCAACCCCCCCCCGGCGCGCCGCCCCCCCCCCACCCCCGCG
>NZ_JBHXBO010000040.1:0-19018 GCF_042726775.1 Oerskovia sp. NPDC060287 | reverse complement strand
GGGGGGGGGGGGGCGCGGGGGGCGGGCCCGGGGCGCGGGGGGGGCGCCGCGCCGGGGGGGGGGGTGCGCCGGGGGGCCGCGCGGGGGGGGGGGGGCGTCGCGGGGGCGCCGCCCGGCGACGCGGCACTCCTGTCCGAGGATCGGTCTCCCACCTCAGACCCGCACCTGGTCGCGCAGCCTCGCGAGCAGCGCGTCGCCGATCCCGCTCACCTCCCCGAGCTCCTCGACGCTCGTGAACCTCCCGTTGGCCTCGCGCCACTCGACGATCCGGGCAGCGAGCACGGGCCCGATCCCCGACAGGGCGTCGAGCGTGGTCTGGTCCGCCGAGTTCAGGTCGACGGGTCCGGCCTCGCTGCCCGTCCCGGTCACGGGACCGGGCGCGGCAGCGACGGCCTCCCCCGGGCGTGGCACGACGATCTGCTCGCCGTCGACGACCTCGCGCGCCAGGTTGACGCCCGCGAGGTCCGCCTCGGCCGTGGCGTCCCCGGCTGCGGCGAGCGCGTCGGCCACGCGCGACCCCTCGGGCACGGTCACGAGCCCCGGCGCGGCCACCGCTCCCACCACGTGCACGACGACGTCGCTCTCCCCGGCAGGGCTCGTCGCCCCGCCGTCGCTCGCCTCGGTGGAACCCGACGCGGTCGCGGGCGTGACGCCGCCGTTCTCCGTGAGCCCGACCGACCCGGCGCCGCCCTCAGGGGCAGGCTCGGCGAGCGAAGCGACAGGCCGCAGGTCGTCCCCTCCCCGGAGGCTCCACGCGCCGACCCCGACCGCGAGCAGCAGGAGCGCGACCGTGGCCACCACTGCTGCCCGTGCGCCGACGGACCAGCGGCGAGGACCGCTGTCGGGCACGTGCTCGAACCCCGCGTGCGCCGTGGGATGACCGTTCGCCGCGGTGTACGCGGCGGCGACCGCGTCGAGCGCGCCACGTGTCCCGACGGGTTCGTCCGTCGCGGTCGCAGGCCCTGGTTCCGCGTCCCTCAACTCTCGATGTGAGGTCGAACGTAAGGGGTCGACGCTCGTCCCGCCCAGCCCTCGACCGTCGGTCGAGGGTTCGGTCGCCACGCCCGCGGACACGCTCCACCACGCCGGTTCCGGCCCCGGAACATGCCCTTCGTCGGGTCTCGGGTCCGGGTCGAGGGTCACGTGCGGGACGTCGTCCACGGGCGCCGTCCCCCGCGGACCCGATACCTGCCGGACCGCCGTGGGCCCGGTTCGCTCCCTCGGCACGCTGCGCAGCCTCCGCAGCCGGACCGCGCCGTCCTCGTCGGGCGGCTCGGCGAGCGGGTCAGCAGGTGTCGTGCCGGGCGGGCGGCGCACACGGGAGAAGGTCACCCGGGCACGCTAGGCGCGTCCGCTCCGGCCCGCGGAACATCGAGACTCCCCTGTGCGACACCAGCTCGCGCGCCTGGCTGTGCACGGCCAGGTACCGCTCGGAACCTCAGGTCGCGCGGTCCGCCACGACGATCGCCAGGACCCCCGGTCCGGCATGCGCACCGACGACCGCGCTCACGGGAGTCACGGCAGCACGCACGCCGGTCTCGTCGAGCAACCGCTCGGCCACCTCGGTCGCCGCGGTGTCGTCACCGAGGAAGTGCACCGCGAGCTCGGGCTCGGCACGCCGCTCGACCGACTCGACCGCGACGTGCACGAGCCGCTCGACCGCAGCGGACCGGGTCCTGACCTTCTGGATCACCTCGATGCGACCGTCGCGCACCGCGAGGAGCGGGCGCACCCCCAGGACCGTGCCGAGCGCAGCCGCCGCGGCGCCGAGCCGACCGCCGCGGCGAAGGTGCTCGAGCGAGTCGACCATGAAGATCGCGCGGCTCGAGTCCGCCACCGCGATCGCTCGACGGGCCACCTCGTCGACCGTCCCGCCCGCCGTCGCGGAGTCCGCTGCGGCCAGCGCCGCGAAGCCGAGTCCCATGGCCACGGTCCGGGAGTCCACGACACGCACAGGGACCGGCGACCGTGTCGCGGCGAGGGCCGCGGCGTGCACGGTGCCCGACAGGTCGCCCGAGAGGTGGATCGAGACGATCGATCGGGCCCCCGCGCGCGCTGCGGCCTCGTACGCCTGGACCAGTGCGTGCGGCGTGGGCTGCGAGGTCGTCACGCGCTGACCCGAGCCGATCCTGTCGGCGACGTCGTCGGGCGACATGTCGACGCCCTCGAGGAACGTCTCGTCACCGACCAGCACCTGCAGAGGCACCACCGACAGGGCCGGGTGGTCACCGGGGGGCAGGGAGGCGGTCGAGTCCGTGACGACGCGGACGGCCGGGGGCTTGGCAGGACTCATCTCCGGGAGATCCTACGTGTCGCGTGCCCGCGGTCGCACGCGGTCAGGCCGCGGGCGGCGTGCGTGCCCCGCGCGCTCACCCCGGTGCAGCCCTAGGATCCGAGACATGCCCGACGACGCAGCCCCCTCCCCCGCAGACCTCGCCGCACTGAAGGCTGCCGCCGCACGAGCGGCTGCCGAGGCGGCCGAGGCGAAGGCAGCCGCGGCCCAGGCCGCGCTCGAGGCAGCGGAGGCCGCCGCCGCGTCGTCGGCCGGTGGCGCACCGCCGGACACGGTCGCCCCGACCACTCCCGAGGCCGCTCCCGAGGCGAGCGCCGCAGCTGCGGACGCCCCGCCGTCGGGCACCTCCCCGAGGCCTCTCGAGGGCTACCCCGCCGAGGTCGCCGCCGGCTACGCCTCCAAGGGCGGGACGCTCGCGCTCGGCGCGCTGCTCGAGGCCCCCGACGCGCCGACCGGCGACCCCGTTCCCCGTGCCGACGTCCAGGTCGGGTTCTCGCTCGCGATGCTCAACCGGCACGGGCTCGTCGCCGGGGCCACCGGGACGGGCAAGACCAAGACGCTGCAGGGCATGGCCGAAGGGCTGTCCGACGCCGGGGTGCCGACGTTCGTCGCGGACATCAAGGGCGACCTGTCGGGGCTCGCGGTGCCCGGCGTGAGCGGCGAGAAGATCCTGGACCGGACCGCGAGCATCGGGCAGGCCTGGAAGCCGACCACCTACCCGGTCGAGTTCTACTCGCTCGGCGGGCTCGGCAAGGGCATCCCGATCCGGACGACCGTGAGCGACTTCGGGCCGCTCCTGCTCTCCAAGGTGCTGGGGCTCAACGACACGCAGGAGTCGAGCCTGGGCCTGATCTTCCACTGGGCCGACACCCAGGGCCTCGCGCTGCTCGACCTCAAGGACCTGCAGTCGACCATCGCCTACCTCACCTCGGACGACGGCAAGGCCGAGCTCAAGGGCATCGGCGGGCTGTCCGCGGCCACGGCCGGTGTCATCCTGCGCGAGATCGTGACGCTCCAGGCCCAGGGCGCGGACGTGTTCTTCGGCGAGCCCGCGTTCGACACGACCGAGCTGCTGCGCGTCGCGGCCGACGGGCGCGGGACCGTCTCGGCGCTCGAGCTGCCTGCCGTCCAGGACCGGCCCGCACTGTTCTCGACCTTCCTCATGTGGCTGCTCGCCGACCTGTACCAGGACCTGCCCGAGGTCGGTGACCTCGACAAGCCCAAGCTCGTGTTCTTCTTCGACGAGGCGCACCTGCTGTTCACGGGCGCCTCCAAGGAGTTCCTGCAGCAGGTCGTGCAGACCGTGCGGCTCATCCGGTCCAAGGGCGTCGGCGTGTTCTTCGTGACGCAGAGCCCCAAGGACGTGCCCGCCGACGTCCTGGCCCAGCTCGGCAACCGGGTCCAGCACGCGCTGCGCGCCTTCACGCCCGACGACGCCGCAGCCCTGCGAGCAGCCGTGCGGACCTTCCCCGTGTCGCCCTACGACCTGGAACAGCTGCTGCAGTCGCTCGGCACGGGCGAGGCCGTGGTCACGGTCCTGACCGAGAAGGGTGCCCCCACGCCGGTCGCGTGGACACGGGTGCGGGCACCCCAGTCCTCGATGGAGCCGGCACCTGAGACAGTGATCGACGGGATCGTGGCAGGCTCCCCGCTCGCCGCACGCTATGCCGTCGCGGTCGACAACGAGTCGGCGTACGAGCTGCTGACCGCACGCATCGCCGCGCAGCAGGCCGCGGCCGAGCAGGCCGAGCTGGCCGAGAAGCTCGCCAAGGAGCAGGAGGCCGCCCAGAAGGAGGCCGACAAGGCCGCGAAGAAGCAGGCCGACGAGCTCGAGAAGATGCGCGCCAAGCTCGAACGGGACGCGGCACGCTCCGGGGGCGGGTCCCGGACGGCGCCCCGGAAGTCGACCGCGTCGTCGGGGCTCGACAAGTTCCTGGGGTCGATGGCGACGCAGCTCGGCCGGGAGATCACGCGGACGGTGTTCGGGACGCGGCGGCGGTAGGACGCCGACTCCCCGGCTGCCGTCGAGTGCATGACTCGGCTGCGACTCGCAGGGCGTGTCGCAGCCGAGTCGTGCACTCGAGCGAGAAGCGTCAGGCCGGAACCACGTTCACCAGCTTCGGTGCCCGCACGATCACCGTGCGGATCCCGCGCCCGTCGAGCGTGCGCTGCACGTTCGCGTCGGCCAGGGCCAGCTCGCGCAGCTCGTCCTCGCCGATCGAGGGCGAGACCTCGAGCCGGCTGCGGACCTTGCCCTGGACCTGTACGACGCACGTCACGGTGTCCTCGACCAGGTACTCGTCGAGCGCGACCGGGAAGGGCTCGTGGGCCAGCGACTGCGGGTGCCCGAGGCGCGACCACAGCTCCTCCGCGATGTGCGGCGCGATGGGCGCCACCATGAGGATCAGCGGCTCGATCGCCTCGCGCGGCACGCGGTCCAGCCCCGTGAGGTGGTTGTTGAGAGCGATGAGCTTGGCGATCGCGGTGTTGGAGCGCATGTGCTCCATCTCGACGCGCACGTCCGCGATGGTGCGGTGGACCAGGCGCAGGGTCGCGACCTCCGCCGGCTCGTCGGAGACCGTCGTCTCGCCCGTCTCCTCGGACACGACGTTGCGCCACAGGCGCTGCAGGAAGCGCTGGGACCCGACGACGGCTCGCGTGTCCCAGGGGCGCGACAGGTCGAGCGGTCCCATGGACATCTCGTACACGCGGAACGTGTCGGCGCCGTAGGCCTCGTACATGTCGTCGGGCGTCACGACGTTCTTGAGCGACTTGCCCATCTTCCCGTACTCACGGTTGACGGGCTCGCCCTTCCACAGGTACCGGACCTCGTCGCCGCTGCCCTCCTCGACGACCTCCTCGGCCGGCACGTACGCACCGCGCGAGTCGGTGAACGCGTAGGCCTGCACGTAGCCCTGGTTGAAGAGCTTGTGGAACGGCTCGGTGCTCGTGACGTGCCCCAGGTCCAGCAGCACCTTGTGCCAGAAGCGCGCGTAGAGCAGGTGCAGCACGGCGTGCTCGACGCCGCCCACGTACAGGTCGACGCCGCCCGCGGGCCCGGCCGTGGCGTTGTGCCCCGGTCCGGTCCAGTACTTCTCGAGCTCCGGGGACGCCATGTGCTCGGTGTCCGCCGGGTCGAGGTAGCGCAAGTAGTACCAGCAGGACCCGGCCCAGTTGGGCATGGTGTTGGTGTCGCGACGGTAGGTCTTGGGACCGTCGCCCAGGTCGAGCGTGACGTTGACCCAGTCCTCGTTGCGGCCCAGCGGCGGCTCGGGCGAGGAGTCGGCGTCGTCGGGCTCGTAGGTGCGCGGCGAGTAGTCCGGGACCTCGGGCAGGTTGACGGGCAGCAGCGAGTCCGGCAGCGCGATGGGCTGGTCGTTCTCGTCGTAGACGATGGGGAACGGCTCGCCCCAGTAGCGCTGGCGGCTGAAGAGCCAGTCGCGCAGGCGGTAGGTGACCGTGCCGGTGCCGATGCCCTTGGACTCGAGCCAGTCGATCATGGCCCGCTTGGCGTCGGCCACGCCCAGGCCGTCGAGCGAGATCTCGTCGTTGGACGAGTTGACGATCTCGCCGTCGCCGGTCCACGCGCCCTCGTGGTCCTCGGGGGCCGCGACGGTGCGGACCACGGGCAGCTCGAAGGCCTCGGCGAACGCGTGGTCGCGCTCGTCGCCGCCGGGGACGGCCATGATGGCGCCCGTGCCGTAGCCCATGAGGACGTAGTCCGCGGTGAACACGGGGATGAGCGCACCGTTGACGGGGTTGACCGCGAGGTGGCCCGTGAAGACGCCGGTCTTCTTGCCCGCGTCGGCCTGACGCTCGACCGCGGTCTTCGCCGCGGCCTCCTTGCGGTACGCCGCGACGGCGTCGATCGGGGTCGCGTGACCACCGGTCCAGACCCCGTGCGTGCCGTCGGGCCACTCGGCCGGGACCTCGTCGAGCAGGGGGTGCTCGGGCGAGACCACCAGGAACGTCGCACCGAACAGGGTGTCGGGGCGCGTCGTGAAGACCTCGACGTCCCCGACGGGGCTGCTCCCGCCGATCGCACCGTCGATCGCGAAACGGACGTTGGCGCCCTCGCTGCGACCGATCCAGTTGCGCTGCATCGACTTGACCTTCTCCGGCCAGTCGATGAGGTCCAGGTCGTCGGCCAGGCGGTCCGCGTACGCGGTGATCCGCATGTTCCACTGGCGCAGGCTGCGCTGGAAGACGGGGAAGTTCCCGCGCTCGGAGCGGCCGTCGGACGTGACCTCCTCGTTCGCGAGCACGGTGCCCAGGCCCGGGGCCCAGTTCACGGGCGACTCGGACACGTAGGCCAGGCGCTGCGGGTCGATCACGTCGCGCTGCGCGACGCGGTCGAGGTCTTCCCACCGGGTACCCTCGGGGTGGCCGGGGACGGGCCGCGTGCCTGCGGCGTACTCGGCCACGAGCTCGGTGATGGGGCGCGCTCGGCCCGTGCCGCCGTCGGGACGCACCGCGTCCTCGTCGTACCAGGCCTCGAAGATCTGCAGGAAGATCCACTGGGTCCAGCGGATGTACTCGGGGTCGATGGTCGCGAACGAGCGGCGCGAGTCGTGACCCAGCCCCAGGCGGCGCAGCTGGCGCTTCATGTTGGCCATGTTGGCCTCGGTCGTGACCCGCGGGTGCTGGCCGGTCTGCACGGCGAACTGCTCTGCGGGCAGGCCGAACGCGTCGTAGCCCAGCGCGTGCAGCACGTTGTCGCCGCACATGCGCCGGAAGCGCCCGACGACGTCGGTCGCGATGTACCCGAGCGGGTGCCCCACGTGCAGTCCCGCGCCCGAGGGGTACGGGAACATGTCCATGATGAAGTACGGCGAGCGGCCGTCGGCGTGCCTGCCCTCTCCGTCGGTGAGGTGACCCGAGGGGTTGGCCGCGAAGAACGTGCCGCGCTCCTCCCACGCGTCCTGCCACCGGAGCTCGATGTCCTGCGCGAGGGCGGGCGTGTAGCGGTGGGAGGTCGTCTCGAGCGAGGCCGCGGGGGCGGGGTGCACGGGCTCGGCGGGGTTCTCGGGGGCGGGGTTCTCAGGCGTGCTCACCCCGCGAGTTTACCGTTCGGCGCGACGTCGTCGGGCAGCGTCGTCGCTGCTGGACGCCGGGCCGGACGGGCACGCGCCGGCCCGACGGCGCAGCCCACCCCGAGCGGCCCGGTCACCACCCGTCCGGGACCCCCGAGCGTGCGGCGACGGCTCGTCAGGGGAGGGTCACCGGGCCGGTGGTGCCGGCCACCGGCCCGGTGGGATCAGGACCCGTCGGGAGCTGCTGGGAGCGGCTCGGCTCCCCGCCCGCCGATCAGGTGCTCTGCAGGTAGGTGACGATCGTGGGTCCCATCTCGAGGAAGACCCAGGCGACGAGGAGGACGTACAGCACGGCGAGCAGGATCCCGCGGTTGTCGACGACCAGCCGCTTCACGCCCTCGCCGACCTTGAGGTACCCCTCCTGCACGGCGTGCACGACCTGGTACCAGAACAGCGGGATCATCGCGGCCCACACGACCATGCAGAAGGGGCAGAGCACGACGAGCACGTAGAGGCTGGTCCACACGAGGAAGAGGATGAGCCCCATCGCGACCGTCGTGACGGCCAGCATCGTGAGCCAGAACCAGCGCGGCAGACGCGCACCGGTCAGCACGACGACGCCGATCGTCATGACCACGGGGAAGGCCGCGACCCCGAGGTAGGGGTTGGGGAACCCGAGCAGGGTGCCCTGCCACGAGGCCATCGCGGGCCCGCAGTCGAGGAACGGGTTGAGCGAGCACGACGCGACGTGGTTCGGGTCGATGAGCTTGAGGTACTTCTCGATCGCGAGCCAGGCGGCTCCGACCAGGCCGACCGCACCCGCCACGACGAGCACCCACCCGAACGCTCGGGGCGAGAGGTTCTTGGCGTCGGCGTCGGGCAGTGCCGCACCGGCGGCGGGGCGCTGCGTGCCGGCCGCCGGGGTGCGCCCGGCACGGGAAGGACGGGTGGGGCTCTCGCTCACGAACCGCTCCTGAAGGGTCTGCGCGTGCTCTTCCGGCACACAGGTGGGCCCAAGGTACCGGCGAACTCTGAGGTTTGGCTGGACGTGTCACGGTTCGCCGGGTGTCGGCGTGAGCCGCGCTGCGCTCGTCGGCGGGCGGCACGTCGCGGGCGAGCGACGTCGTCGGGCGCCGTGCCCCCGAGTGGCCCGCCCGCGGGCGGCCGCCGCCTCAGGACGCGGCGACGACCTCCTCGACGGGCGCGTCTGCCGGGACCTCGTCCTCGCGGACGTGCGTGACGCGCTGGCGACCGAACGCCACGATGATCGCGAGCCCCACGAGCGTCAGCGCGAGGCCCGTCCAGGCCGGCGCGAGGTAGCCCCAGCCCGCGGCGATCACGAGCCCGCCCAGGAACGCACCGTTGGCGTTGCCCACGTTGAGCGCCGAGTGGCACAGTGCGGCGCCGAGCGAGGGGGCGTCGGGTGAGAGGTCCATGAGGCGGGTCTGGAGCGCGAGCCCCAGGATCTGGGAGGTCACGCCGAGCAGGAACAGGGACGCGACCGCGGGCACGGGGCTCTGGCCCGTGAGCGCGAACGCGACGAGGGCGGCCGCCGTGGAGCCGAACCCGATCCAGACCGTGCGCATGACGTCCTTGTCGGCGAGCCGGCCGCCCACGACGGTACCGAGCGTCATGCCGAGCCCGAAGATCGCGAGGACCACGGGGACCACGCCGAGCGAGAGCCCCGTGACCTCGGTCATGGTCGGGGCGACGTAGGAGTACACGGCGAACATGCCGCCGAACCCGATCGCGCCACCCACGAAGCTGATCCACAGCGCGCCGTTCTTGAGCGCCGCGAGCTCCTGGCTCACGCTCGACCCGGTGTCGCCGGACCCGGCAGGGACCCAGCGCCACAGCGCGAGGAGCGTGAGGCCGCCCAGGAGGCCGATGAGCACGAACGCCGCACGCCACCCGAGCACCTGCCCGGCGAAGGTCGAGAGCGGGACGCCGACGACGTTCGCGACCGTGAGCCCGGTCATCATCATGGCCACGGCGTGCCCGCGACGGCCGGGCCCCGCCACGGCGGCCCCGACGGCCGCCCCGACACCGAAGAACGCGCCGTGCGGCAGGCCTGCGAAGAAGCGGCCCGCGATGAGCCACTCGAGGCTGGGGGCTGCTGCGGACAGCACGTTGCCGAGCGTGTAGGCGAGCATGAGGCCCACGAGGAGCTTCTTGCGCGAGACGCGCGCGGCGAGCACGGTCAGGAGCGGCGCGCCGACCACGACGCCCACGGCGTAGGCCGTGATCGCGTGCCCGGTCAGCGGGATGGAGGCGTCGAACGCGGCGGCGATGTCGGGCAGCAGGCCCATGGTCGCGAACTCGGTGGTGCCGATCGTGAAGCCGCCCACGGCGAGCGCGAGCAGCGCGAGTCCCGCGGTCCGGGTTCCACGGGGTGCGCTGGTGGCGCCCGCCCGACGGCGGTCCGCGCCCGGGGCGGGCGCGTCGGAGCGGGTGTCGGTCGTCCCGGGCAGGCCGGTGCTGTCGACGGTCAAGGCGCCCCCTTCAAGGGTGTCGTTGCAAGGATCGAATCGTTTCGAGCGCAACGCCGGCGCCATCGGCAGCGTGATGCGGGAAGAACGTCAGTCTAGACCGGGGCGGGATCCGTGGCGAGAGGCGCGGGCACGACCCACACGCGCGACGCCGCAGGCAGGCCCAGGTGGACCGGGCTCGCGTCGCTCCCCCACGTGATCGCCATGGTCCCCGCGTACTCGCGTCGCTCGTGCACGCAGACCTCGGCGTCGAGCCCCAGGCCCAGCTCGGCCAGGTAGCGCAGCACGTCCGGGTCCGAGTCCGAGATCCGCGCCACGACCGCGCACGCCCCCGGGTCCAGCTCGGACAGCCGGACCGCCGCGGGACGCGGCACGAACCCGGACGCGGTGGGGATCGGGTCGCCGTGCGGGTCCCGCGTGGGGTGGCCGAGCAGGGCGTCGATACGGTCGAGCATGAGGTCCGAGACCGCGTGCTCGAGCACCTCGGCCTCGTCGTGGACCTCGTCCCACGAGTAGCCCAGCTCGGAGACCAGGTACGTCTCGAGGATCCGGTGCCGACGGACCATCGCGACCGCGTGCGAACGCCCGAGGTCCGTGAGCTCGATCGCACCGTAGCGCGCGTGCACCAGCAGGCCCTGCGAGGACAGGCGGCGCACGGTCTCCGAGACGGTCGAGGCCCCGACGCCGAGCCGGTCCGCGAGGAGCTTGGTGGTCACCGGCTCGTCGGACCACTCCTGCGCGGACCACACCACCTTGAGGTAGTCCTGGGCGACGGAGGTCAGGTCGAGGGGATGGTCCACGGCGACCACTCTATTTCACGGGCCTCCCCCGGCCCCGGAAGGACCGGGGGACGGACCGGTGCCTGCTCGCTGCGCGACGCCCGGCCCGCCCGCCTCGCCACCACGCGTCACCGGGCGACCAGCTCCACGGGCTCGCGCTCCGCCGTCGGGCCCGCCGGGGGCACCGCACGCGGACGGCGCGCCAGGTGTACGACGTACGCGACCGCGAACACGACCCCCTGGGCCACGACGATCGTCGCGGCGCTCGCGGTGTCGAGGTAGTAGCTCGCGTAGATGCCCACGACCGCGCACCCGACCGCGATCACGGGGGCGAGCACGAGCATCCGGGACATGCGGTCGACCAGGAGATAGGCCGTCGCGCCCGGCGTGATGACCAGGGCCACCACGAGCACGACCCCGACCGCCTGGAGCGCGACCACCACGGTCAGCGCGAGGGACCCCAGGAGCAGCGCGGACAGCCGGCGCGGCGAGATCCCGACGGCGTGCGCGTGCACCGGGTCGAACGCGAACAGCGTGAGGTCGCGCCGCTTGAGCACGAGCACGACGGTCGTCAGCGCACCCAGCACCACGACCTGCCACAGGTCCGTGTCGGTGATGCCCAGCATGTTGCCGAACAGGATGTGCCCCAGGTCGATCTGGCTCGGCGTGACCGAGATGAGCACGATCCCGATCGCGAACAGCGTCGTGAAGACCACGCCGATCGCCGCGTCCTCCTTGAGCCTGCTCGTGTCGCGCACCGTCCCGATCAGCGCGACCGCACCGACCCCGAACACGAGCGCCCCGATCGCGAACGGCACGCCGACCACGTACGACAGGACCACGCCCGGCAGCACCGCGTGCGAGACCGCGTCACCCAGCAGCGACCAGCCGATCATGATGAGCCAGCAGCTCAGGAGCGCGCACACGATGCTCGCGACGACCGCGACGAGCAGCGCGCGCTGGACGAACTCGTACCCGAGCGGCGCGGCGAGCCAGTCCCCCGCGCTCGCGAGGAGGTCGACGGGGTTCAACGGGCTGCTCCTTCGGACGGGGCGTCGGCGGCCGGGGCCAGGTCCGCGGCACCGGCGCTGTGGGTGCCGCCGTCGGCGCCCTCGCGGCGCGCCGACGCGAGCGGGTCGATCCCGAACGTGCGGGCAAGGTTCTCGGGGCGCAGCACCACGTCGGGCGGCCCGGTCATGATGATGCGGCGCTGGAGCAGGATCGCGTCGTCCACGAGGTCCGGCAGGGACGCGAGGTCGTGCGTCGAGACGAGCACGGCGCACCCCGCGGCGGCGAGGCTCCGCAGCACCGAGGTGATCTGGGCCTCCGACACCTTGTCGACCCCGGCGAAGGGCTCGTCGAGCAGCAGGAGCCGCGCGCCCTGCGCGATCGCACGTGCCACGAAGACACGCTTGCGCTGCCCGCCGGACAACCGCCCGATCTGCCGGTGCGCGAGGTCGGCGAGCCCCACGCGGTCCAGGGCGTCGGCGACGGCGCGGCGGTCCTCGGCGCGCGCTCGGCGCGTGGGCCCCAGGCCCCCGTAGCGCCCCATGGTCACGACGTCTCGCACGTCGACCGGGAAGGCCCAGTCGACGTCCTCCGACTGCGGGACGTACCCCACGAGCCCTTCCTTGCGGGCCGCGTCGGCGTCCCGGCCGTAGATCCGGACGTCGCCCACCTGGGTGACCCCGTTGCCGCGCGTCATGCCCATGACGGACCGGAAGAGCGTCGACTTCCCCGAGCCGTTGGCCCCGATGAGCCCCGTCACGGCGCCCGGGGCGAGCGAGAGCGCGACGTCCTCGAGGGCCAGCGTCTCGCGGTAGCGGACCGTGAGCCCGCGGACCGCGAGGGCAGCGGGCTCGGCAGACCCGGCACTCCCCGCCGACGGACCCGCCGCGGTCACCCCTGCGGGCGATGCCCCGCTCACGACCCACCCCGCAGGCCCTCGCTGATGATGCGCGCGTCGTAGGTGAGCAGGTCGAGGTAGGTGGGGACGTCGCCGTCGGGCTGCGAGAGGGAGTCGACGTAGAGCGTGCCCGCGTACGTCGCGCCCGTCTCCGCGGCGACCTGGCGCTGCGCGGAGTCCGAGACGGTCGTCTCGCAGAACACCGCGCGCACGCCGTTGTCACGTACGTGGTCGATCACGCCCGCGACCTGCTGGGGCGTGCCCTGCTGGTCGGCGTTGACGGGCCACAGGAACTTCTCGTCGAGCCCGACGTCCCGCGCCAGGTAGGAGAACGCCCCCTCGCACGTCACGAGCACGCGCGACCCGGCGGGCACCTGCTCGACCTCGGCGGCCAGCTCGCGCCCCACGGCCTCGATGCGGTCGGCGTAGTCGGCCGCGTTCGCGCGGTAGTCCGCAGCGTGCGCCGGGTCCGCAGCAGCGAAGGCCTCACCGATGTTGCGCGCGTAGACCGCGCCGTTGACGGGCGACATCCAGGCGTGGGGGTTGGGCCGCCCGTCGTACGCGCCCGAGGCGATCGAGAGGACCTCGACGCCGTCCGAGACCGTGACGTGCGGCGCGTCGAGGCGTGCGACGAAGGGCTCGAACCACTTCTCGAGCCCGAGCCCGTTGTCGAGGACCAGGTCCGCGCTCGCGGCGCGCCGCAGGTCCGCGGGGGTGGGCTCGTAACCGTGGATCTCGGCTCCGACCTTGGTGAGCGAGGAGACCTCGACGTGCTCTCCCCCGACCTCGCGGGCCATGTCGGCCAGGACGGTGAAGGTCGTCAGCACCTCGAGGCGCCCGACGGCGTCGCTCGCCCCCGCACCCTCGGCCGAGGTTCCGGCGGGCTCGCCCTGCGCGGCGTCGACCGTGCACGCAGCGGCGAGGAGCAGGGCCGCCAGGCCCCCGAGGAGACCTTTCACCCCTGTGCGAAGTTCAAAGTTCGGCATACCGAACTTTAACCACGAACGAGGCGTGACGTCGAGTCCCCGAGGCACGGGACGAGGAGGCTCAGGGGGAGACGGTTCCCGTCGAGGACGTGGGGTCCGGCGTCGGCGCAGCGCCGACCCGTTCGAGCTCGAGCAGCATCTCGACCGTCCCCGAGGGCTCGACCGTCACGAACGGCAGCTCGGGCAGGTTCACCCCGTAGTCGACGAACGTCACGGGGATCGCACCGCTGACCTGGACCCCGTCGCCCGAGCGCCGCGCCTCGAGCGTCACGGTCACGGGCTCGGTCACGTTGCGGATCGTCAACGTCCCCCGTGCCTGGACCGTGAGGGGCTCGTCGCGCTCCTCGATACCCTCGAGGTCGACGGGCTCGGTGAGGATGAACACCGCATCGGGGAACACGTCGGTCTCGAGCAGTCGCCGGAACGCGTCGTCGCGCACCACGCTGCTGCTCGCGATCGACGCCGTCCTGACCGTGATCTCGGCCCGGACGAGCTCGCCGCCCGTCACGACCAGCGTCCCGCCGACCTCCCCGGTCCGCCCCACGACCGTGCCCTTCTCCCCGCTGAGCACCTCCTCGACGCGATATCCCGCCTGCGACCCCGCGCCCACGGCCCAGGTGCCGTCGGGGTCGAACGGACCGGGGTCCGGGGTGGCGGTCGGCGAGACCGTCTCGCCCGGGGTCTGGAGCCCGAGCGGCGGCGGGGCGGTGCCGACCGAGAGCCGAGCGACCACGTAGGGTCCCGCGAGCACGATCACCAGCGCCGCGACGATCGCGACGAGGATCCATCGGGCACCTCTGCTCATACCGCGTATTCTGCCGCGTCCGAGGTCGGGGACCGGACCAGCACCGGTCGATTCACCCGCTCCGTCGGAGTCGCGCACGAGCCCCTCACTCCTCCTTCGCGGAGTCGTCCGCGATGGTCGCCGCGGGCGCCCCGTCGCTCGCACCCGCGCCGTCCGGGACGTCGGCCCCCCCGGTGTCGTCGGTGCCGTCGGTGCTCTCGCCAGCACCTGTGCCGTCCGGCTCCTCGGTGCCCTCGGCCCCTCCGTCGAGGACCTCCTCGGGCACCGGGACGGGGAACGCCTCGCGGGCGCTCACCTGCGCGGACCCGTCGGGGAAGACCTGCACGAGCTGCCAGTCGACGAACTCTCGCAGCACGGGGTCGAAGCGCAGGACGGTCATCTCCGCGACCCCCTTGAGCGGCCCGACGGTCGGCTCGCCCGACTCGGCCCCCGCGGTGCTCGCGTTGACGTACCGGATCCCCAGGCCGAACTGCTCTGGCCCGCTCCGACGGTGCGTGTGGCCCGAGACCTGCAGCGGGACGCACCCCGTCTCGAGGGCCTCGTTCCCGGCCCGCGGCGAGTGGACGAGCAGGAGGTCGACCCCGTCCTTCGCGTCGCACGCGGTCTGCGCGAGCCGCTCGGCCTGCTGGGCGGGCGTCTCGGGGCGGGCCGCCTTGGACCCGGAGCCGATCCGCGTCTCGAGCGCGTCGCGGTCGCCGAGGATGCGGACCCCGTCGATCTCGATCACGTCGCCGTCGAGGATCTTGACGCCTCGCTTGCGCTCCTGCGCCGAGGTCTCGACGCTGTCGTGGTTCCCGTCCGCGACGACCATCGTGGCGCCGTCGGGGACCGCGGACGTGAACGAGTTCACGCAGAACTGCTCGACGCTCGTGCCGTTCATGGTCGTGTCGCCCGCGTTGAGCACGATGCTCGCCCCGGAGCGCTCGGCCGCGGTCCGGATCAGCGGGGTCATCCCGATGTTGCAGTGCAGATCGCTCACCACGAGCATCGAGACGAGCTCGTCCTCGGGGGTCGGGGTGGGCGACTCGGTCGGCCCGCCCGTGGGGGTCGCACCCCGGCGCGCTCCGGCGTCGTCCGT
This sequence comes from Oerskovia sp. NPDC060287, assembly GCF_042726775.1. Taxonomy (NCBI): domain Bacteria; kingdom Bacillati; phylum Actinomycetota; class Actinomycetes; order Micrococcales; family Cellulomonadaceae; genus Oerskovia; species Oerskovia sp. NPDC060287. Next base: position 3,649 of record NZ_JBHXBO010000040.1, on the reverse strand, counting down.
GCCCTCGGTCGCCTGGTCGCCCTCGCTGCCCGACGGCGCCGCACCGGCAGGGTCTGCGGCCTCGCCGTCGGCGCCCGCCGCCTCGCCCGTGACGTCGCCGTCGACCCCCGGCTCGCCCTCCGCGGGCGGCTCGGTGGCCGCGTCCCGGGCGGCCTGCTCCTCGGCCTCCCGCTGGGCGGTCGCCGCCTCCTCGAGCACGTCGCGCTCGTCCCACGCGACGCCCAGCGCCGTGTTCGCGCGCGCGTAGAAGGCCTCGTTGTCCTTGTAGGCGTTCATGAGCATGCCGCCGTAGGTGTCGACGACCCCGGCGAGACGCCCCGTGATCCGGGCTCCCTCGAGCGGGGTGCCCGCGAAGACCGCCGAGGCCGGCCGCGAATCGGTGGCAGCGGGCTCCTCGGCCGACGCGGACAGCGCACCGAAGACGAGCGTGACCACCACGACACCTGCGGTGATCTCCCAGGTCCTCGGCGCGAGGACGTCACCGAGCTCACGCCGTCGAGAGCCCCCCAGGAGGAAGTAGAGACCCGTGCCGGCGGCCGCGACCACGAGGACCGCGAGGCCCGTCCGACGCGCGGCGTCGGCCACGAGACTGCGCGTGACCTGCTCGATCGTGTCCTGCGGACCGCCGAAGAACTGCAGGTATCCCTGGAGGTCCTGCGTGAGGGCCGCGATCGTCGTGGCCTGGTCGAAGGCCGTGAGGTCCGCGGGGATCTCCTCGACCGTGATCCGCGCGCCGAGCCCGGCGGGGAGCGGCGAGTCGATCTCGAGCGTCCCGAGCGGGCCCAGGTCGACCACCACGAGGCTGTCGGTCGACACCTCGTACCGAGCCTCGTGCGGCCCCAGGCTGAGGTTGGCGGTCGCGGTGGTCACGCCGAACACCACGCACGGGACGAGCAGAGCGATGGCGGACAGCGTGTAGCGGACCCAGCGGGGCGGGGTACGACGGGGACGATTCATCACCTCTCACCCTTGCCGATCGGGCGCCCGGATGCCAGCGGGCACGCTCGCCGGCATCCGGGTGAATCTCACGACCGCGCCGGGCGCAGGGCCACGAGCGCGATGACCGACGCCACGAGCATGAGCCCGAAGCCGATCCAGGACGTGGTCCCGACGCCGCTGCCGAACGCCTCGTGGGCAGAGGCGAGCAGCGCCTGCGCCTGCTCGGCCGGCAGGGTCTGCGCCACCTGCGTGGCACCCCCGAGCGTCTCCGCGGCCGCCGTCGCGTCCGCGGCGGGCACACCGTCGGGCACGACGACGTTGCGGTGGTACGAGGCCGTGAGGATGCTGCCCAGCACCGCGGTGCCGAGCACCGCCCCGACCTCGTACGCGGTCTCGGAGATGGCCGAGGCCGCACCCGCCTTGTCCGCGGGGACCGCCGAGACGATCAGGTCGTTCGACACGGTCTCCGCGGCGCCGATCCCGGTCGCGAGGATCACGAACGCGACTACCAGTCCGGTCAAGGTGCTCGTGCCCGCGGTCAGCGCGACCATCGCGTACCCCGCGGCGGCGAAGAGGATCGCGACGGCCACGACGTACGCCGGACGGACCTTGCGCACGACCCGGACCACCAGGAGGCCGGCGACGATCATCGCGGCCAGCCCGGGCAGCAGGGCGTAGCCGGCCCTGACGGGGCTCAGCCCCAGCACGAGCTGCACGTCCTGGGACACGAAGAACAGGAAGCCCACGAGCGAGAACACCGAGAGCAGGTTGATGACGACGGCCCCCGAGAACTCACCCCGGCGGAACAGCCGGACGTCGATCATGGGGTCCGGGCGCCCGAGCTGACGGCGCACGAAGGCCCAGCCCGCCACGAGGCCGAGCACGAGCGCACCGAAGGCCAGAGCGCTGGGACCGGACTTCGCGAGCGTCTTGATGCCGAGCACGATCGGCGCCATGGTCGCCATCGAGAGTGCGATCGAGACCACGTCGACGCGGCCAGGGTTCGAGTCCTTGGACTCGGGCACGAAGACCGGCGCGAGCACGAGGAGCAGCACGAGGACCGGCACGGCCAGCAGGAAGACCGAGCCCCACCAGGCGTGCTCGAGCAGGAAGCCGCCCGCGATGGGTCCGATCGCGTTGCCCGCGGCGAAGCCGGCGGCCCAGATCGCGATCGCGAGCCGACGCTCCTCACGGTCGGTGAAGATGTTGCGCAGCAGCGAGAGCGTGGGCGGCATGATCATGGCGCCGAAGAACCCGAGCCCCGCGCGCGAGGCGATGAGCGCCTCGGCGCTCGGTGCGTAGGCCGCGACCACGGAGAGCAGCGCGAACCCGACCGCGCCGACGAGCAGGAGCCTGCGCCGACCGATCCGGTCCGCGAACGAGCCCATCGAGACCAGCAGCCCCGCGAGCACGAGCGGGTAGACGTCGATCATCCACAGCAGCTGGGTGCCCGTGGGGCGCAGCGCCTCGGAGATCTGCGGCAGGGCGAACGTCAGCACCGTGTTGTCGATCGAGACGAGCAGCACGGGGAGCATGAGCACGGCGAGCGCGACCCACCGGCGGTTGCGGGTCAGGGGCGTGCCACCGGTAGGTGTCACGAGGTCCTGCGGTGCGCCGACGGGGCCGTTCGGGTCCCGGGGCGTCCGGTTGTCCTGGACGAGAGTCACGGGAGCGTCCTTTCACGTACGAGGACGGCTGGGGCGGCGCTGTGGCGCCGGACTGCCAACCGTCCAGACGGTATAGTAACCGTCCGGTCGGTACACTTTCAAGATGCCGCCGCCCCCCGCCGCTCGCGCCAAGGTCCTCGAAGCCTTCGCCACCCTGCTCGTGACCCAGGGAGAGCGCGCGACCACGCTCGACGCGGTGGCCGCCGAGGCCGGCGTGTCCAAGGGCGGACTGCTCTACCACTTCGGGTCCAAGGTCGCGCTGGCCGAAGGGCTCATGGAGCACCTGCGCGACCTCACGGCCGCCGACGTCGAGGCCATGCGAGCGGCCCCCGAGGGGCCCGTGGACTACTTCATCCGCACGTCGGCCGACTCCGACAGCCACTTCGAGCTCGTGTACGTCGCGGTCTCGCGGCTCGCGCAGGGCAGCTACCCGCAGGCGCGCGCCGCGCTCGACGACGCGCACGACGCCTGGGCCGGAGCCGTGCTCGACGTCGTCGGTGACCCCGTGCTGACCCGCGCGATCATGCTCATCGGCGACGGCCTCTACGCCCAGGCGAGCGAGCACTTCGCGAGCGGCGCCTCGCCCGCGAGCGCCGCGACCCCCGAGGGCGGGTCGATCGACGACCTCCTCGCCCTGATCGACCAGATGGTCGCCCTGCGCGCGCCGCGCGGCTGAGGCCGCGCGCCCAGCGCGGGCCGGGCCGGGTGGGCGCCGCCGTCGGGCGGGTGCTTCCTCCTGCTCCGGACATGCGAGAGGCGCCGTTCGCCCCCAGTGGCAACCGGCGCCTCTCCCTCCCGCACACCTCTATGCGGTACCCCCGCCCTGCGAGCAGCGCGGGGGATTCCCTCGTGCCTCGCCCGGGGCTCCCACGGTCCGTAGCGTGGTGCTTCCGGTGCGACGACGGTCAGGGGGCCTCCCGAGGGACGCCCACGAGCCAGTCTCCACTGTCTCGGCCCTGACCGCCAGGGTGACACGAGGCCGGAGGCCGGACGAACCGGCCTCCGAGCCGTGGGGGGTCCCGGGGGACGCCGCCGGTCGGACC
>NZ_JBHXBO010000039.1:0-24041 GCF_042726775.1 Oerskovia sp. NPDC060287 | reverse complement strand
GCGCTGCTCGCTGGGTGCGGATTTCTTGCGGGACACGCCCGGCGAGTCGCACAAGAACTCCGCACTCAGCAGCGCGCCGTTCAGGAGTCGCCCTACCCACCGTCTAAGGTCGCGTTTCGATAACGCTATTGTCGAGTTCTTGCGCGCAACCTGTCGACTGATTACGTTGATGCCCAAGACGACGGATCCACGGATCAGGAGTCCAGCGGCACGCCCATCCGGGACGCCGCGCTCGACGCAGAGCACCCGTTCATCGCTGAACGGGACGGACGGAAGACGAGGACACGGTGCGCGAGGACGACTCGACCCGAACGACGGCCGACCCCACCTGGTGGCGGGACGCAGTCATCTACCAGGTGTACGTGCGCAGCTTCGCGGACGGCGACGGCGACGGCACGGGAGACCTGGCCGGCGTGCGACAGCACCTGCCGTACCTGCGCGACCTGGGCGTCGACGCGATCTGGTTCACCCCCTGGTACCTGTCCCCGCTCGCCGACGGCGGCTACGACGTCGCGGACTACCGCGAGATCGACCCGCAGTTCGGCACCCTCACCGAGGCCGAACAGCTCATCGCCGAGGCCCGCGACCTGGGCATCCGCACGATCGTCGACGTCGTGCCCAACCACGTCTCGGCCGCGCACCGCTGGTTCCAGTCCGCGCTCGACGCGGGCCCCGGATCGCCCGAGCGCGAGCGCTTCTGGTTCCACCCCGGCAAGGGCCCGGGCGGCGACGAGATGCCCACGCACTGGGTCTCCGACTTCCAGGGCACCACCTGGACCCGCACCACGAACCCCGACGGCACGCCCGGCGAGTGGTACCTGCACCTGTTCACGCCCGAGCAGCCGGACCTCAACTGGAACCACCCCGACGTCCGGCGCGAGCACGAGGACATCCTGCGCTTCTGGTTCGACCGCGGTGCCGCCGGCATCCGCATCGACTCCGCCGCCCTGCTCGTCAAGGACGCGACGCTCCCCGAGGTCCCGGCCCACCCCGGCCCGGGCGAGCACCCCCACGTCGACCGCGACGAGATCCACGACATCTACCGCGGCTGGCGCGCCGTCGCCGAGTCCTACGACGAGCCGCGCGTCCTGGTCGGCGAGGTCTGGCTCGCCGACCGTGCCCGGTTCGCGCAGTACCTGCGCCCCGACGAGATGCACACCGCGTTCAACTTCGACTTCATGGCCCGTCCCTGGGACGCCAAGTCGTTGCGCGAGTCCGTCCAGACGACGCTCGACGCGCACGCCCCCGTCGGCGCCCCCGCCACGTGGGTCCTGTCCAACCACGACGTGACCCGCCCCGTGACGCGCTACGGCCGCGAGGACAGCGCGTTCGCCTTCCCCGCCAAGCGCTTCGGCACGCCGACAGACCTGGCCGCGGGGCGCCGTCGGGCCCGGGCCGCCGCCCTGCTCTCCGCCGCCCTGCCCGGCTCGCTGTACGTCTACCAGGGCGACGAGCTCGGCCTGCCCGAGGTCGAGGACCTCCCGCTCGACGTCATCAACGACCCCATGCACTTCCGGTCCGGGGGAGTGGACCCCGGCCGCGACGGCTGCCGCGTCCCCCTGCCGTGGACGCGCGGCGGGAGCAGCCACGGGTTCGGGCCCGACGGCGGCGCTCACCCCTGGCTGCCCCAGCCGGCCGGGTGGGGCGACCTGTCCGTCGAGGCACAGGCCGACGACGACGCGTCGATGCTCAGCCTCTACCGCCGCGTCCTCGCGCTCCGTCACGGCGACCCCGCGTTCCGCGGCGACTTCGCCTGGGCGGACGTCCTGCCCGGCGAGGCGACGAGCGACCAGGTGCTCGCGTTCACGCGCGACGACGTGCTGTGCCTCGTCAACCTCGGCCCCGCCGTCCCGCTGCCCGCAGGGTACGACGTGCTCCTGGCGAGCGCCGACCTCGAGCAGGGCGCCGCCGGCGCAGAACTGCCCACCGACACGGCCGCGTGGCTCCGGCGCACCCCGCCCGGCCACACGACCGGCACCACCCCGACCTGACCAGCCGACCCACCCGCACCCACCACCGCAACCGCGCTGGGCAGCACCGCCCAGCACACCCGCCCGCACAAGGAGCAGAGACAATGAAGTCCACACGCCGCGCGATCGCCCTCACCCTCGTGGGGGCCCTCACCGCCACCGCCCTCGCCGCCTGCTCGAGCTCCGGCTCGGGCGAGGGCGACGGAGAGTCCGCCGACGGGAAGACCACCCTCAAGGTCGTCTCCCTGCTGCCCGGCTCCGAGCCCGAGGCCATCGACGCCTTCAACGAGCAGGTCAAGCAGTTCGAGGACGCCAACCCCGACATCGACGTCGTGCCCGAGGAGTACGAGTGGAAGGCGACCACGTTCGCCGCCCAGCTCGCCGGCGGCACCCTGCCCGACGTGTTCGAGATCCCGTTCACCGACGCCAAGACCCTCGTCGAGAACAAGCAGATCGCCGACCTCGACACCCAGTTCCGCACCCTGCCGTACGCCGACAAGTTCAACCCCGCGATCATCGAGGCAGGGACCGGCCCCGACGGGCACGTCTACGCGATCCCCGCCAAGAACGTCTACGGCGTCGGCCTGCACTACAACCGGGCCCTGTTCGAGTCCGCAGGCCTCGACCCCGACTCCCCGCCCACCACCTGGGACCAGGTCCGCGAGTACGCCAAGAAGATCGCCGACGCCAACCCCGGCGTCGCCGGCTACGCCCAGATGACCCAGAACAACACGGGCGGCTGGCAGCTCACCGTCAACACCTACTCGCGCGGCGGACGCGTCCAGGAGGTCGGCGACGACGGCAAGGCCACCGAGTCGCTCGACAACGACGGCACCAAGGAAGCCCTCGAGTTCCTCCAGGCCCTGCGCTGGGAGGACAACTCCATGGGCAGCAACTTCCTGCTCGACTGGGGCACCATGAACGAGGCCTTCGCCGCAGGCCAGGTCGGCATGTACACGTCGGGCTCCGACGTCTACACCTCGATGGTCCAGTCCAACGGGCTCGACCCCGCGACCTACGGCCTCACCGCCCTCCCGCTCGACGGCGACGACGCCGGCGTCCTCACGGGCGGCACGCTCGCCGCGATGCCCGCCAAGGCCACCGACGACAAGAAGGCCGCCGCCGTCAAGTGGATCGACTTCTTCTACCTCAACAAGCTCGTCGACCAGGATGCCGCCGTCAAGGACGCCCAGACGCTCGTCGCGAGCGACCAGCCCGTCGGCACCCCCGTGCTCCCCATGTTCAGCAAGGAGCAGTACCTGGAGAACCAGGAATGGATCAAGGACTACATCAACGTCCCGCTGAACCAGATGACCGGGTACACCGACACCATGTTCGACCTGCCCCTCGTCGGTGAGCCGTCGCAGAAGACGCAGGAGATCTACGCGCTCATGGACCCCGTCGTCCAGGCCGTGCTGACCGACCAGAACGCCGACATCGACAAGCTGCTGGCGGACGCGAACAAGCAGGCACAGGCGCTGCTCGACCAGGGGTGACGCCGGCCCCGAGGTGAGGGCTACCGCGCGACCTTCCATCCGCGCTCGTGCCTCGCGCTCCCGCCAGACCCGACCACGGTCGCGCGGCAGTCCGCACCTCGGGCCCTGCCCCTGTCTCACCGGGGCTCACCCGGAGCTCTTGAGAGCGGGCGGCCCGGGCACGTCTCCCGCATCCCCTCCCGGCCCGCAACCCTGTCTCGCCCGGGGCTCACCCGGAGCTCGTGAGCGGGCGGACCGGGCCCCGGCCCTCATGCTCCCGGTCGGTCGTGGGCGCCCCTGCGACCGACCGGGAATCCTCCTCCTCTCCCTGAACCCGAAGGACCCCTCGTGACCGCGACCAGTGCACCACCGCGCAGACGCCACGAAGCGCCTGCCGACAAGCCCGCCCGACGACGGTCGCCCGCGACCTGGGTGCGCGGCGGCGGGCTCAGCAACCTGATCTTCCTGCTGCCCGTGATCGTGATCTTCGGGGTCTTCTCGTGGTTCCCCATCGTGCGCGCGCTCATCATGAGCGTGCAGGAGACCAACCTCGTCGACACCCAGTTCGTGGGGCTCGACAACTTCCGGTACGTCCTGGCAGACCCGTTGCTGTGGACCGCGGTCAAGAACACGGCCTACTTCGCGTTCCTCGCGCTGCTGTTCGGCTACCCGATCCCGCTCGTGGCCGCGGTGCTCATGAGCGAGGTGCGGCGGTACAAGGGGTTGTACTCGGCGCTGGCCTACCTGCCGGTCGTGGTCCCGCCCGTCGTCGCGGTGCTGCTGTGGAAGTTCTTCTACGACGGCAGCCCCAACGGCGTGTTCAACACGATCCTCGGCTGGGTGGGCCTGGGGCCGTACCCGTGGCTCCAGGACGCGTCGACCGCGATGCCGTCGCTCGTCCTCGCGGCCACGTGGGCCGGCGCGGGCGGCACGATCATCATCTACCTCGCGGCCCTCACGAGCGTCCCGCCAGAGCTCTACGACGCGGCCGAGGTCGACGGCGCGGGCCTGTGGCGCAAGGTGTGGCACGTGACCATGCCCCAACTGCGCGGCGTCCTGTTCATCACCCTGATCCTGCAGATCATCGGGACCGCGCAGGTGTTCCTCGAGCCGTACCTGTTCACGGGCGGCGGCCCCGCGAACTCGACCATCACGATCCTGCTGCTCATCTACAACTACGCGTTCGCGAACAGCCTGGGCGGCAACTACGGCGCGGCGACCGCCCTGTCGCTCATGCTCGCGCTCGCCCTCGCGGCCTTCTCCGCCCTGTACTTCCGTCTGACCCGGTCCTGGAGCACCTCATGACGACCTCGCGCACAGACCGTCCTGCCGCCTCGGGCGGCACGTCCCCCGCGGGGCGCGGGGCCACGCCCGGTGACCTGCCCGACGGCGCAGCACACCCCGGCACGTACCCTCCGGTCGAGGAGGTCTCGGCCCAGGCCGGCGGCTCGATGGCCGCGCTCGCCGAGAAGGCCCTGCTGACCCGACGCGAGGGCGACGCGGCGCGCGAACGCAAGAACCGCCGTCGGGCGCTGGACGCCGTGGCCGACCGCGGCGCGGTGTCGACCGCGGACTGGCGCCGCCCCTCGGTGCGCTTCGGGATGGGCGGCACGCACCTCCTGCTGCTCGTGCTGCTCGTCGTCGCGGGGCTCGGGCCCATGCTGCTGCTCGCCAAGTTCGCGATCACGCCCACCCAGGACATCCTGCGCACGCCCATGGCGATCTTCCCCAACGGGATCGCCTGGGACAACCTCGACAAGGCGTGGAACGAGGTCCAGATCAGCAAGTACTTCTTCAACACGATCTGGCTCGCGCTCGGCTCGTGGGCCGTGCAGATGGTCGTCGCCACGACCGCCGGCTACGCGCTGTCGGTCCTGCGCCCGCGCTACGGCAAGGCGATCCAGGCAGCGGTGCTGTCGACCATGTTCATCCCGGCCGTGGTGCTGCTCGTCCCGCTGTACCTGACGATCCTGAACCCGCCCCTGCTGGGCACCTCCCTCATCAACAGCTTCTGGGCCGTGTGGCTGCCGGCGGGCGCGAGCGCGTTCAACGTGCTCCTCGTGCAGCGCTTCTTCGACAACCTGCCGCGCGAGGTCTTCGAGGCCGCGCGGGTCGACGGCGCGGGGCCCTACCGGTTGTTCTGGTCGATCGTGCTACCCATGTCCAAGCCCATCCTGGGCGTGGTCTCGGTGTTCGCGATCATCGCGAGCTGGAAGGACTTCCTCTGGCCGCTCCTGGTCCTCAAGGACCCGCTGATCCAGCCGCTGTCGGTGCGCCTGCCCGCGATCGCGGCCACGACCGACAAGGGCGTGTTCCTCGCGGCGCTCGCGATCTCGACCATCATCCCCGTGCTGCTGTTCCTCGTGTTCCAGCGCACGTTCCTGCAGGGTGCGGGGCTCGGGGGAGCGGTCAAGGGGTAGCCGGAGGCACGGGTGCGCCGGTGCGCCGGGTGTGTCACCTGGTGCGCCGACCGCCGTGCGCTCGCCCGGTCGCACAGCCGAGCGGGCGCACGGTCGGTCGTTCGCGAGAAGCGGCGAGCGGGGGTCGGAGGATGCCTCCCGGCCCCGGCCCCGGCCCCGGCCCCCGGCCCCCGTCCGCCGTATCTCGCGGACTCTCCCGGACTCTCCCGGACTCTCCCGGGGCTCCCGCGTCGGTTCCGTGCATCGGTTCCGCGACAGTCTCGGCACGGTCTCAGGCGCGGTTCCCGCCCCGGGCGCAGGCCCGCCCGACGCTCGCGCGGCCGCTCCCGCATCGCGGGCCGCGGCCTCGCCGACCGCCCGCGGCTGTTCTGACGATCTGTCCCGTCAATGTCACGTCGGGGTCGTCCGACTCCGGCGAAGAACCTCCAGGAACGCCTGACATGATGGCGACATGCCCTCGTTCTCGCCCCAGACGACGGCCGCCGGACCCGGTGCACGGACCAGCACCGCTCCTGCCGCTGCCGCAGAAGTCCGCCCCTACGACGCCCTCCTCCTGTACTCGTTCGGAGGGCCCAACAAGCCCGAGGACGTCGTGCCGTTCCTGCGCAACGTCACGGTCGGCAAGGGGATCCCCGACTCGCGCCTCGAGGAGGTCGGCGAGCACTACTACGGGTTCGGCGGCAAGAGCCCCATCAACGAGCAGAACCTGGCACTCAAGGCCGCGCTCGAGGAAGAGCTCGCCTCGCGCGGGATCGACCTGCCCGTCGTGTGGGGCAACCGCAACTGGGAGCCGTACACGCGCGACGCCGTCGAGCAGCTCGCCGGTGCGGGCGCCCAGCGTGTCGTGGCCCTCGTGACCTCGGCCTTCTCGTCCTACTCCGGGTGCCGTCAGTACCGCGAGGACCTCGCGCTCACGCTCGACGCCCGCGGTGAGCTCGGCCCCGACGGCTCGACCGGCATCCAGTTCGACAAGGTGCGCTCGTACTTCAACCACCCCGGGTTCGCGCAGGCCAACATCGACGCCGTGCTCGAGGGCTACGAGGCGCTCGCGGCCAAGGGTGGCGACGTCGCCGAGGCGCGCCTCGTGTTCGTCACGCACTCCATCCCGCTGACCATGGAGGCCGCGTCGCGCATCTCGCACGCGACCTACTCGCGCCAGCACCTCGACCTCGCCCGCGTGGTCGCCGAGGAGGTCTCGGCACGTCTCGGCCACGAGGTCGAGTGGAACCTGACGTTCTGCTCGCGCTCGGGCCCGCCCGCGCAGCCGTGGCTCGAGCCGGACGTCAACGACCACCTCGAGTCGCTCGCGGCCGACGACGTCACGAACGTCGTGCTCTCGCCCATCGGCTTCGTGTCGGACCACATGGAGGTCGCGTACGACCTCGACACCGAGGCCATGGAGACCGCGTCGCGCCTCGGGATCACCGCGGTGCGGGCCGGGACCGTGGGGACCCGCGCCCCGTTCGTGGCCGGCCTGGTGGACCTGATCCTCGAGCGCGCGGCCATCGCGCGCGACGAGAAGTTCACCGAGGCGGTCGTCGGTGAGCTCGGCCCGTTCCGTTCGGTGTGCGCACCGGACTGCTGTCTGCGACGCGACGGCGAGCCCAGCGGCATCCCTGCGCTGTGCAGCACCGACCTGCACCGCTGACCCCGACCACACGGCGGCCCCCGGTCGCCACGACCCGCCCTCGGGACGCCGACGTCACCGGGGCTCCCGCACCGAGAGAGGCACGACGATGAACGACGCGCACCGCGTCCCCGTGGACCACGAGCAGATCAACGACGCGATCCGCTACACCATGTGGTCGGTCTTCGCGCTGGCCGAGTCGCTGCCGGCGGACCCCGCCGAGCGCACCGAGATGGTCGAGGCCGCGCTCGCCGCGGTGGGCGGCGGCGACGACCCGTCGGCCGTCGACGGCGACCTCGTGGTCCGCGGCTGGTACGACGTGGGCGGCCTGCGCTCCGACGCCGACCTCATGGTGTGGTGGCACGGCCCGAGCATCGAGTCGGTCCAGGGCGCCTACCAGCGCCTGCGCGCCAGCGACCTCGGCCGTCACCTCGAGCCCGTCTGGTCGAACGCCGCGCTGCACCGCCCGGCCGAGTTCAACCGGGGCCACGTCCCGGCGTTCCTGATGAACGAGGAGCCGGGGGCGTACCTGTGCGTGTACCCGTTCGTGCGCTCCTACGACTGGTACCTGCTGCCCGACGCCGAGCGCCGCACCATGCTGCGCGACCACGGCCTCGCGGCGCGCGACTACCCGGACGTGCGCGCCAACACGGTCGCGTCGTTCGCGCTCGGCGACTACGAGTGGCTCCTGGCCTTCGAGGCCGCAGAGCTGCACCGCATCGTCGACCTGATGCGCGAGCTGCGGGCCACCGAGGCGCGTCGCCACGTGCGTGAGGAGACGCCGTTCTTCACGGGGCCCCGGACCACGCTGATCGAGTGGGCGGGGCGGCAGCCGCTGTCCTGAGCCGTCCGCCCGTCCGCCGAGCGCGGGGCGGCTGTCGAGGATCTACGACGGCTGCTCCGCACTCGGCGCCTCTTCCCGGGCGTCGAGGACGCGGCCGAACGCCCCGAACAGATCGAGCGACATCGGCACGTGGCCGTGCTCCCACATCGGTGCGACGTACTGCTGCTCGACGAAGGTCCGGTCGGTCGTCGGCGCCGGATCCGCCGCCGGTCCTGCCGATCCCGTCGTCGGTCCTCCCGAGGCCTCGGCCCCGGGGGCAAGGAGGCGGACGAGGGCGCCGAGGGCCGCTCGCAGCATGCTGTTCATCTGGTTCTCCGACGGCGGGCCGCGACGCGGCGATCTGCTGGCGCCGGAGCGTAACCGGTCGGAGAACCCCGGCGCCAGCCGGGTGCGCCCCAGATGCTCAGCATGCTGAGCGTTGGCATGCTGGGAGGCATGAGCACCGACCGACACACCGCCACGCCCCAGCCGGTCGAGGTCACCACGACCTCCGACCGGGTCCGTCAGGTCACGGTCCTCGTCGGGGCCGTGGTCGCGATCGCGGGGGCCGCCTTCGGGTCCGGCGCGTTCGGGGGCCAGGCGATCCAGGACGCCGCCGGGGGAGCCCTCGCGGCCGACGCGACCGTGGTCGCCCCCGACGGCCCGGCGTTCTCGATCTGGTCCTTGATCTACCTCGGGCTCGCGGTCTTCGCGGTCTACCAGGCGCTCCCGCGCCACGCCGCCGACACCCGGCTGCGCGCCGTGTCCTGGTGGGTCCTGGCCTCGATGCTGCTCAACGCCGCGTGGATCGGCGTCGTCCAGACGGGGGTCCTGCCGCTCAGCGTCCTGGTGATCGGTGTCCTCGTCGCGGTGCTCGCCGTGATCCTCGTGCGGCTCGTCCGGAGCCCTCCCACGAACGCCCTGCAGGCTGTCGTCCTGGACGGCACCGTCGGCCTCTACCTGGGCTGGGCCAGCGTGGCCACGCTCGCGAACGTCGCTGCGACGCTCGCCGACGCAGGCGTGGACCTGGGCCTCGGTGCGACCGCCTGGGGCGTGCTCGTCGTCCTGGCCGGTGCGGTCCTGGCCGTCGCCTACGCGGTCTTCGCGGCGGGGCGGCCCGTGGTCGCGGTCGGGATCGGGCTGGCCATGGCCTGGGGGCTCGGCTGGATCGCCGTCGGTCGGGCGGACGGCCCGCTGGTCGACACCACGGTCGCGGTCGCGGCCGGCCTCGCCGCGGGCGTCGCGCTCCTGGCCCCCGTCGTGACCACGCTGCGCGCGCGTCGGGGCTGACGCGCCGCCGTCGGGCAGGGCGCGCACGTCCTGCCGCCAGCCTGCACCCCGACGCGCGAGGGGCGGCCCTCGCCGTGCGAGGACCGCCCCTGCCGGGCGTCGAGCCAGGACCCTACGGGTAGAGCCCTCGGATCTGGTGCGCCTCGGCGGTCCGCTGGATGCCGATGACGAGCGCCGCGTCGCGCAGGCTCATCTCTTCGCGACGGGCCAACGACGAGACCCCCTGGTAGGCCACGTGCATGCGGTGCTCGAGCTTCTCGCCGATCTCCTGCTCGGTCCACCAGTAGGCCTGGTTCGCCTGGACCCACTCGAAGTAGGACACGACGACGCCGCCCGCGTTCGCGAGGATGTCCGGCACCACGGTCACGCCGTTCTTGGCCAGGATCCTGTCGCCCGCGGCGGTCGTCGGTCCGTTCGCGCCCTCGACGACCCAGCGCGCCTTGACGGTGTGCGCGGTCACGTCGTCGAGCACGCCCTCGACCGCGGCCGGGATGAGCACGTCGACGGGCAGCGCGAGCAGCGCGTGGTTGTCGATCGGGTCGGCGTCCTCGAAGCCGACGACCGTCCCGGTCTCGGCGACGTGCCGGAACAGGGCGGCGACGTCGAGCCCGTCGGGGTCGTGGATGCCGCCGTACTGGTCGCTCACCGCGACGACCCGGGCGCCGTGGCCCGCGAGGATCGCGGCGGCGTGCGAGCCCACCTTGCCGAAGCCCTGGACCGCGACCGACGCGTCCGAGAGCTCGAGGCCCGCCTCCGCGAGGGCTGCCCGGGTCGTGTGGACGACGCCCTGCGACGTGGCCGTGGTGCGCCCGAGCGAACCGCCCACGGGGATGGGCTTGCCCGTCACGACGCCCGGGATCGTGTAGCCCCGGTTGACCGAGTAGGTGTCCATGACCCACGCCATGGTCTGCTCGTTGGTCCCCATGTCCGGTGCCATGATGTCCCGCTCGGGGCCGATCACGGGCATGATCTCGCTCGTGTAGCGCCGGGTCACGCGCTCGAGCTCGGCCTGCGAGTACTCGCGCGGGTCGATCGACACGCCGCCCTTGGCCCCGCCGTACGGCAGGTCGACGACGGCGCACTTCCAGGTCATCCACATCGCGAGCGCGCGCACCTCGTCGATGTCGACGCTCGGGTGGTAGCGCAGCCCGCCCTTGCCGGGGCCGCGCGAGACGTTGTGCTGGACGCGGTAGCCGCGGAACAGCACGATGTCCCCGCTGTCGCGTCGGAGCGGGACCGAGACGTTGACCTCGCGGCGCGGGGTCGCGAGCATCTCGTGCAGGCCCGGGTCGTAGCCGAGGATCTCCACCGCGTTCGCGAGCTGGCTGTGGGCCGTCGCGAGGGCCGAGGCCTTCTCAGGGGTGGATGCAGGCTGGGTGGCGCCGCTCGTGGGCGGCGTTGACGTCGTCGTCACTCTTCCTCCGGGTGATGAGGGATTCCTCGCGGTCCCGTGGTGAGGGACCGTGTCCGACCAACGTACCGCCAGGTCGGGGCCCGATTCACGTCGGCTCCCGGACCTGGCCGCGCGCCGTCACCCGAGCGCGTCGATGCTCGCGAGCTCGTCGGGGGTCAGGGAGAAGCCCGTGACGTCGAAGTTCGCCTCGATCCGGGCCGGGGTCACGGACTTGGGGATCACGACGAACCCGTGGTCGAGGTGCCAGCGCACGACGACCTGCGCGGTGCTCACGTCGTGCGCCCGGGCGACCGCCTGCAGGGCGGGCGAGTCGAGGTTCGTGCGCTTGAACGGGCTGTACCCCTCGACGACCACGCCGCGCTTGGCGTGCTGCTCGACCACCTGCGGGTCGTAGTCGTCGGGCCCCCAGGGGATCTGGTTGACCGCGGGGGTCTCGCCCGTCTGCTCGGACAGGATGTCGAGCTGGTCCACCGAGTAGTTGGACACCCCGACCG
The DNA here is from genome assembly GCF_042726775.1 of Oerskovia sp. NPDC060287. NCBI lineage: Bacteria > Bacillati > Actinomycetota > Actinomycetes > Micrococcales > Cellulomonadaceae > Oerskovia > Oerskovia sp. NPDC060287. The sequence continues at coordinate 12,528 of NZ_JBHXBO010000039.1, read as the reverse complement.
ATCGCACGAGGCCCACGTTCCGCGCCGCGAGCAGCTCGGCCCACACCCAGGGCGAGGCGTCTCCGGACGGCGGCCAGTGGATGAGCCACAGGTCCAGGTAGTCCGTGCCGAGCAGGCGCAGCGACTGGGCGAGGGTCTCGTGCTCGCGCCCGACGTCGGCGGGACGCAGCTTGGTCGTGAGGAACACGTCCTCGCGCGGGACGCCCGACGCGGCAAGGGCCCGGCCGACCTGCTCCTCGTTGCCGTACATGGTCGCGGTGTCGATGTGCCGGTACCCGACGTCGAGCGCGTGGCGGACCGCGCGGTAGCAGTCGTCGCCCTCGGACTGCCAGGTGCCGAGGCCGAGCAGGGGGATGTCGCCGCCGGGAAGGGCGGCGGTGGGGATCGAGGTCATGGGTCCCAGTCTTGGCACGGCCGGAGCAGGTGCGCGACCGGGAGACCGGTCGTGACGAGCCGTGCGGTCGTGGAGACCACTCACCCGGCGTCCAGGACGACGGTCGCCTGCTGCGGGCCCGGGCAGTCACGATCGTCGGGGCTCTCAGCCTGCCAGTCCAGCTCGACGACGCGGTCGAGCGCGACGTCGCCCGTCGACGAGCGCACGACCGTCACGACGACCTCCGACGGTGGCGAGAACACGGAGCCGATCCAGACCGGTCCGGTGACTGTGGGCGTGGGCGTGGTCGGCGTGGGCCGGACCGGCGTGGCCGGCTCCCCGTCGGTCGGTGCGGTCAGGTCGACGGGCGGTGGTGCGTCGGCCTCCGGCACGAGCTGCACCGAGCCGGCACGGATCAGGCCGCAGCTCCCGGCTCCCGGCGGGCAGTCGACCGCGACGTCGAAGGCCTCCCGGTCGGGCCACGAGTCGGCGAGCCGCACCTCGAGCGTCGATGCCTGCATGATGGCCGGGCAGATCACCACGTCGTCGCCCACCCCGCACGCCGCCAGGAGGGGGAGCACCGCGGCGCCGAGCACGAGAGCGCCGGCCGCGCGTCGGGGGTGGCGGTCGTCGTGGCGCACGGGCACAGGCCTCCTCGTCGTCGGGGATCCCCTCGATCCTCGTCGCCCCGAGGCTAGGCGGCTCGGCGCGGCGCGTCACGCCGACCCGCTCACCTCAGCGCCCGCCGCCGGAACGACGACGGCGTCTCGCCCGTCAGGCGCGCGAAGGTCCGGGTGAACGCGGGCTGGTCGTAGAAGCCCGTGACGACCGCGATCTCGGCGATGGGGGAGTCGGAGCGCGCCAGCATCTCGGCCGCTCGGTCGACCCGGGCACGGAGCACGAGCTGTCGAGGGCTGAGGGAGAACACGCGGCGCACGCGCCGGTCGAGCACCGCGGGCGTGCATCCCGCGAGGGTCGCGAGATCGGCGACCGTGAGCGACTGGCCGAGGCGCTCCTCGATCCCGGCGACGAGCCGTGCCATCGAGTCCATCGAGGCGTCGTCGGCGTCGTCCTCGCGCAGGTCCTGCGAGACCGACACCAACCCGACGAGGCGACCTGCGCCGTCGTGCACCGAGAGCTTGGACGTGAGGAACCAGCCGGGCGTGCCGCCCAGGCGGCGGATGAGCTCGAGCTCGTTGCGCAGCGGGCGCCCCGTGCGCAGGACCTCGGCGTCCTGCTGGTCGTAGCGCTCGGCGAGCTGCGGGACGAACAGGTCCGTGGCGCGCCTGCCCACGACCGCGCGGCGCGAGCGTTCGTTGGTGCGGGCCACGAAGACCCGGTTGACCAGCACGTAGCGGCCCGTGACGTCCTTGGCGCAGAACATGGTCGACGAGAGCTCGTCCATGAGGTCGACCATCGCGGGGCTCAGGGCAGCCAGGAGCGCCTCGCCCTCGGGCCAGGTGCGGGGTGGGGTGGACTTGTCCGGAAGTGCTGCCATGACAGCCCGGATCGTACAAGACGAAGCGTCAGCATCGGAGGCACGCTAGGAGGATGAGCAACGAAGCATCGCCTGCCCCTGCGGGAGCAGCACGTGCGGGGGACCGGTCACGAGCCGGTACCCCGGCGTCCCCGGCCCCCCTCGGCAACCCTGCCGACGTCCTGACGAGCACCTCGACCGACACCCCGATCGACGCCCTCACCGACGACGCCGCGCGCCTGGCCCGCAGCTGGATCGCGGCGGCGGACGCGGCCTCCGAGGGGGCGAGCGAGCGCAGGACCGCCGAGCGCCTCGGTGCCCTGGTGTCCGACCCCGCGGGTCTCGAGCTCGCGGTGCGCTTCGTCGACAACGTGGCGCGCCCCCAGGACGTCCAGGTCGCCGCGCGCGAGCTGGGCCTGCTGGGTGAGCTCGCGGGCGGGGCCCAGGGGTTCCTCGGCCCCGTCGACACCGCGCTCCTGCGGCTCGGTGCGCGCATGGCACCCCTGCTGCCCAAGGTCGTCGTGCCCGCCGCGCGGATCCGCCTGCGCCAGCTCGTGGGCCACCTCGTGGCCGACGCCGGGCCGGGGCTCGGCAAGCACCTCGCGCGCACGCGTGCCGAGGGCTACGCGCTCAACGTCAACCTCCTCGGGGAGGCCGTGCTCGGCGAGGACGAGGCCCAGGCACGCCTCGCCCGCACCATCGCGCTCGTCGAGCGCCCCGACGTCGACTACGTGTCGGTCAAGGTGTCCTCGGTCGCGTCCCAGCTCGTCACGTGGGACCTCGAGGGCTCGCGCGACCGCGTCGTCGAGCGGCTCCTGCCGTTGTTCCGCGCAGCGCGCGACCACGGGGTGTTCCTCAACCTCGACATGGAGGAGTACCGCGACCTGGCCCTGACGACAGAGGTCTTCCAGACGATCCTCGGGCGCGAGGAGTTCCGCGGCCTGGAGGCCGGGATCGTGCTCCAGGCGTACCTGCCCGACGCGCTGGGAGCGCTCGACGGCCTCACCGTGTTCGCGACCGAGCGCGTCGCGGCGGGCGGAGCCCCCGTCAAGGTGCGCCTCGTCAAGGGCGCGAACCTCGCGATGGAGAAGGTCGAGGCCGAGCTCCACGGCTGGCAGCAGGCGCCCTACCCGACCAAGCCCGACGTCGACGCCAACTACGTGCGCCTCGTCGACCACGCGCTGCGCGCCCCGCGCACCGACGCCGTGCGGATCGGCGTCGCGAGCCACAACCTGTTCCACGTCGCGCTCGCGATCCTCGTCGCGCGCGCTCGCGGGGTCAGCCACGCGCTCGACATCGAGATGCTCCAGGGCATGGCGCCGGGCGAGGCGCGGGCCGTGCGGGACGAGGTCGCCCGGGACGGTGGCCGCGTCGTCCTCTACACCCCGGTCGTCGCGCGCGAGGACTTCGACGTCGCGATCTCCTACCTCGTGCGCCGCCTCGAGGAGAACGCGGCCGAGCAGAACTTCCTGCACGCCATGTTCGCGCCCTCGGACCACCCGTCGGACCACTCCTCGGACACCGCGATGGACCGCCAGGAGGCCGCGTACCGCGCCTCGGTCGAGCTCGGCACCTGGTACTCCGACGCGGACGTGACGCCGCGTCGTCAGGCGCGCGACGCCGTCGGGCCGCTCGGTGCGTCGACGCCCGGCGACGCCGTCGCGACCGGGTTCCGCAACGCCTCCGACACCGACCCGGCCGTCGCGGCGAACCGCGCCTGGGCCGCACGGGTCGTCGGGCCCGACTCCGGGTACGTGCCCGCGCAGTCGCCCGAGGTGACGAGCACGGACGAGGTGGACGACGTCGTCGCGCGCGCCCAGAAGGCCGCCGCGGCCTGGGCGCAGGTGGTCCCCGCGGACCGCGCCCGCGCGCTGCGGGCCGTGGCCGCGCGCCTCGAGGAGGCGCGCACCGCCCTCGTGACCGCGATGGTGCACGAGCCCGGCAAGACCGTCGCCGAGGCGGACCCCGAGGTCAGCGAGGCCGTCGACTTCGCGAGCTACTACGCGCGGTCGGCCGAGGCGCTCGACCAGGTGCCCGGCGCGACGTTCACGCCCGACGGCGTGACCCTCGTGACCCCGCCGTGGAACTTCCCCGTCGCGATCCCCGTGGGCGGGATCGTCGCGGCGCTCGCGGCCGGCTCGGCCGTGATCGCCAAGCCCGCCCCCGCGACGCCGCGCTGCCTCGAGGTCGCGGTCGACGCGATCCACGCGGGGCTCGCGGACGCCGTGGCGAGCGCGCCCGCGGGCAGCAGCCTGACGGCCGAGGCCGTGCGCGACGTCGTGCAGCTCTCACGCGTGCCCGACGGCGACCTGGGGCGCCATCTCGTGACGCACGAGGGCGTGGCCCGCGTGATCCTCACGGGGGCGATCGAGACGGCGCAGATGTTCGCGTCGTGGCGCCCCGACCTGGACGTGCTCGCCGAGACGTCGGGCAAGAACGCGATCGTCGTGACCCCGTCGGCCGACCTGGACCTCGCGGCGGCCGACGTCGTGCGCTCGGCGTTCGGTCATGCAGGGCAGAAGTGCTCGGCGGCCTCGCTCGTGATCCTCGTGGGCTCGGTCGGCGACCTGCGCACCGAGACCGGTCGCCGGTTCTCGGTGCAGCTCGTGGACGCGGTCCGCTCGCTCGCGGTGGGACCGGCGACCGACGTCTCGACGACCATGGGGCCGCTCACCGAGGTCGCCGAGGGCAAGCTGCTGCGCGCCCTGACGACGCTCGAACCGGGCGAGCAGTGGCTCGTCGCCCCGCGCAGGCTCGACGAGGACGGGCGTCTGTGGACCCCGGGCCTGCGCTCGGGCGTCGCGCCGGGCTCGTTCTTCCACCTCACCGAGGTGTTCGGCCCCGTGCTGGGCATCATGACGGCCACCACGCTCGACGAGGCGATCGAGCTGCAGAACGCGGTCTCGTTCGGCCTCACGGGCGGCATCCACAGCCTCGACGACGCCGAGGTCGACACCTGGCTCGACCGCGTCCAGGTCGGCAACGCCTACGTCAACCGGGTCATCACGGGGGCCATCGTGCAGCGCCAGTCGTTCGGCGGCTGGAAGCGCTCGGCCGTGGGCCCGGGCGCCAAGGCCGGTGGGCCCAACTACGTGGCCGAGCTGGGCACGTGGAGCGACGCGGTCGCCGCGGGCTCCGGGAGCGGGGCGCCCGACGGCGGCCCCGTCCCCGCGCGCGAGGCCTCGCCCGAGGCGTGGCTCGCGTGGGCGCAGGCCGACGACGCCCGCTGGTGGGCGCACGAGCTCGCGGTCGAGCACGACCCGTCAGGGCTGCACGTCGAGTCCAACGTGTTCCGGTACCGGCCGATCGACGTGCTCACGGTCCGGGTCGGCACGGGGGCTGCGCCGGTCGAGGTCGAGCGCGTGCTGTCCGCGGCACGTACGGCCGGGGTGCCGGTCGTGGTGAGCCGTGCTGACGGTGCGTCGCCCGTGAGCGACGCCGGCTTCGCGGAGGCCGTCGCGCGGGGCGAGGTCACGGGCCGCGTGCGTGTGGTGGGCTCGGCGCCGGGCCTGCGCGAGGCTGCGGCCGGCCACGTGGGCGACGTGACGGTGCTCGACCACCCGGTGCTCGCGAGCGGTCGGCGCGAGCTCCTCACGGTCCTGCGCGAGCAGGCGATCAGCCGGACGATGCACCGGTTCGGGCACGTGACGCGCTGAGCGGCCTGCCCGGGACCGCCGAGCCCGAGGTGCGTCCCGCGACCGCCGCTGGTCGCCGGAGAAACCTCGGGCTCGGCACGGGGAGGTGTCGGTAGGGTGCCCCGCATGGACCCTCTCGCACGCCGCGCCTCCAAGCGGTGGAACAGGACCGCACGCACGCGCGTCGACACCCACGGGTACCCGGCGCGTCATTTCGCGCTCGGCCTGCCGGACGGGGAGGGACGGGACGACGTCGCCGCCCTGTTCGAGCGCGTGGCGGCCGAGGTACGGGCGATGGGACTGAAGGCCGAGGACATCATCTCGATCACCTACGAGGAGATCATCGACGAGGACGGCCACTGGCCGAACTTCGTGGTGACGTTCTCCCCGCGCAAGCACCTCGGGCCGCGGGGGCGCTGAGCGGGCCCGTTCCGCTCGAGGACGAGCACGGACGCGGGCTACGTGCGGCGTTCGAGCTGCGGCAGGTCGTCGTCGTGGAGCACGTCGGACAGCCGCATGCCGGCCAGCGCCGCGGCGTACGCGGCGTCGGTCCCGAGCGGGTGCGCCTCCTGGAGCACGTGCCCGCGCACGCCCAGGGCGGCGAGCCGCCCGCAGAGCTCGAGGACGTCCCCGCGCGAGTGGACGGTCGGGTCGACGGTCGTGCGGACCTCGTGGTCGACGCCCGAGCGCTGGAGCACCGCGAGCGACCTGTACGCGGCATCGCCCGAGGGGCGGGCGCCCGTGATGAGCTCGTAGTCCTCGGGCAGGTGCTTGATGTCGAGGCCCACCCAGTCGACGAGCGGCAGGACGTGCTCGAGCCGCACGGGCCAGGGGCCTGCGGTGTGCAGCCCGACGGCGAGCCCCAGCTCCCGCACGTCGGCGATCGCTGCGGGGAGCGCGGCCTGGAGCGTGGGCTCGCCGCCCGAGAACACGACCCCGTCGAGACGGTCACGCTGCCGCTCGAGGAACGTGACGACGTCGGGCCATGCGATGGGTCCCTCGGTGTCCGCGGGGGTGGTCGGGGCGAGGTCCCTCGAGTGGCAGTAGGTGCAGCGCCACGGGCAGCCCTGTAGGAACACGGTCGCGACGAGGCGACCCGGCCAGTCGACGGTCGAGAGCGAGGTCATGCCCGCGACCGCGAGCGGCGCGAGCGTGCGGCTCGGGCGCGAGCCGCTCCCACGTCCTGCGGTCGGTGGCGCGGTCGGTCGGCCGGCTGGACCCGGGGGAGAGCTCGCGAGGGAGGTCATGACAGGTCCTTCCGTCCGTGGATGGGCGTCGTGGAGCCCTCCCGGGCATGCTCGGGTCGGCGTCGACGCGACGTTCCTCGACGGTACGCGGGTGTGAGCCGCGACTCGCCGAGAGGTCTTGTGAGAACTTTCACAAGACAGATGCGTCGGAGCCCCGTGCGACGCTCGCCCTTGTCCTCATGTCAAGCGTTCTTTACTCTGGGGGCATGCTGCACCGAGCCCGCCGGACCACGGCACCGACCGCAGCGCTGGTCGCGGCCTGATGGAGAACCACGTGCGCGCCCGCCGTGCGGCTCTCGGGCTGACGCAGGCCGAGCTCGCCGCGCGGCTCGGGGTCTCGCGCCAGACCGTCATCTCGATCGAGCGTGGCCGGTTCGACCCCAGCCTCCCGCTCGCGTTCCGCCTGTCCGCTCTCCTCGGCGCGCCGATCGAGGAGCTGTTCGTCCCCTCGCACCACGACGTCCGCGTCGACCCCCTCTAGGAAGAGGCCCTCGTGCTCGCAGTCTGGATCCTCGTCGCGGTCGCTCTGCTCGTCGTGTGGCTCACCTGGCTCGGGGCCACCGACCGCATGACGCGCAACGGTCTGATCGGGATCAGGACGCCCGCGACGCAGCGCAGCGACGCGGGGTGGATCGCGGGGCACCGGGCGGCGCTCCGGGTCGTGGTCCCGGGCGGGGTGGTCGTCGCCGCGGTCGCGGTCGTGGTGACGGTCCTCGAGCCCGACGGCGCCACGGACGCCGCGTTCTTCGCCGTCGCGGGTGCGTTGCTCGTCGAGGTGGTCGTCGCTGCCGTGGTCGCCGAGGTCGCGGCCCGTGGCGTGGGCGCGGACCTGGGGGACGAGCGCGCCGACCAGTGGGACGTCGACTGATGCTGCGGTCCAAGGGGTCGGTGATGCTCGCCGACCCCTGCTGACGAGTGGCACCCGACCGCTCACGTCACCGCGGAGGTCGGGGCGCGCTGAGGCCGAGATGCGGCCGACGGGGGTCGAATCGCTGACGAGACCCCCGTTGGCCGCATCTCGCGCACCGTCGGCGGGATCCCACCGTCAGTCCGACGCCCCGCGGATGAGCTCGGGGGAGAAGATGCGGGCCGACTCCTTCACGGGCTGGCCCGCGATGAGGTCGAGCAGCATGCCGGTCGCGGCCTTGACCATCTCCACCACGGGGTTCTGGACCGTGGTCAGCGCGGGGCTCGTGGTCGCGGCGACGCCGAGGTTGTCGAACCCGACCACCGCGACGTCGCCCGGCACGGACCTGCCCTGGGCGCGCAGGACGCGCAGCGCGCCCTCGGCCATGAGGTCCGACGCGGCGAAGACCGCGTCGATGTCCGGGTGGCGCTCGAGGAGCTCCTCCATGGCCGCCGCCCCGCCTGCCGCGGCGAAGTCCCCGTAGGCGATCGCGTCGTCGGGCAGGCCCGCAGAGCCCAGGGCTGCACGCCATCCGGTGAGACGGTCCACCGCGGCGGTCATGTCCTGCGGTCCGGCGATCGTCGCGATGCGGCGGTAGCCGCCGTCGACCAGGCGCCGGGTCGCGATGCGCCCGCCCTCGACGTTGTCGACGTCGACGTAGACCAGGTCGTCCATCGCGGTGAAGGGACGCCCGACGAACACCGCGGGCAGCGGCGAGGCGAGCACGGCGCCCTCGAGGTCGTCCTCGCGGTGGTGCGAGGTGATGATCGCGCCGTCGACGTGCCCGCTGCGCAGGTAGCGCACGATCCGGCCGGCGTGCTCGTCGGGCCGCGCGATGAGCAGCACGAGCTGAAGGTCCGTGGGGGCGAGAGCCGCGCTGACGCCACGGAGCGTCCCCGAGAGGAACGGGTCCGTGAGGATGCGCTCGTCCGGCTCGGGCACGACGAGCGCGATCGAGTCGGTCCGTCGCGTCACGAGCGAGCGGGCCGCGCGGTTCGGGGTGTACCCGAGCTGGAGGACCGCGGCGTCGACGGCGGCCTGCGCCTCGGGAGAGACGCGCAGGCCGCCGTTGATCGCACGGGACGCCGTCGAGCGGGACACGCCGGCCGTCTGGGCGACCTCGTCCAGGGTCGGCGCGGAACTCAAGGTGCTCATGGTCTCAGTATCCTGCCAGGCCACGATGAGAGAACTGCCACGATCGGCGTCGACGCGCTAGGAGCGCGCGGGGACGGCGTTGTCGGCCGCCACCTGGGCGAACCACCGACCGCTGGCCTTGACGGTGCGCTCCTGGGTCTCGTAGTCGACCCGGACGACCCCGAACCGCTTCGAGTAGCCCCACGACCACTCGAAGTTGTCCAGGAGCGACCATGCGAAGTAGCCGCGCACGTCGGCGCCGTCGACGATCGCGTCCTTGACGGCCCGCAGGTGGGCGTCGAAGAACTCGAGGCGGTTCTGGTCGTCGACCGACCCGTCGGCCTCCACGACGTCGTCGTAGGCGCAGCCGTTCTCGGTGATGTAGAGCGGCACGCCTGCGGGACCCGTGTAGTCCGCCTGCAGGCGGTTCAGCAGGCGGGTCAGGCCCTCGGGCTGGATCTCCCAGTTCTGGTCCGTGACGGGCAGCCCGCGCGGGTGGTTGAACACGCTGTCGGCCGCCGGGTAGGGGCTCGACGTCTTGCGCTCGACCGGGGCGTCGCCCACGAGCTCGGTGCTCGCGGGACGCGAGGAGACGAGCTCACCGTGGTAGTAGTTCACCCCGAGCGCGTCGATGGGCGACGAGATGATCGCCAGGTCGCCGTCCTGGATGTGGTCCGCGAAGCCGTACTGCTCGACGTCCGCGAGGACGTCGGCCGGGTACTCGCCCTTGATGACGGGGTCCAGGAAGATGCGGTTGAACTGACCGTCGATGCGGCGGGCCGCGTCGACGTCGCCCGCGTCGTCGGGGTCGACCGGGTCGGCGACCGTGAAGTTGAGCGTGATCCCGAGGTTCGCCTCGGGGGCCCGCTCACGCAGCGCCTGGACCGCGAGGCCGTGGCCGAGCAGCAGGTGGTGCGCTGCGGCGAGGCCGTCGGGTCGGCTCTGGCGCCCGGGCGCGTGGATGCCGCCCGTGTACCCGAGGAATGCCGAGCACCAGGGCTCGTTGAGGGTCGTCCAGACCCCGACCCGGTCGCCGAGGGCCTCGTGCATCGTCACGGCGTAGTCGGCGAACCGGTAGGCCGTGTCGCGGTTGGTCCACCCGCCCTGGTCCTCGATCGCCTGCGGGAGGTCCCAGTGGTACAGCGTGATCCACGGCAGGAGGTCCTTGGTGAGGAGCTCGTCGACGAGGCGCGAGTAGAAGTCGAGCCCCTTCTGGTTGACCGCTCCGCCGCCGGGCTGCACGCGCGCCCACGAGGACGAGAACCGGTACGTGTCCAGGTTCAGGTCGGCCAGGAGCGCGACGTCCTCGCGGTAGCGGTGGTAGTGGTCGCACGCGACCTCGCCGTCGTCGCTGCCCAGGACGGCGCCCGGGATCCGGCAGAACGTGTCCCAGACGGAGTCCTCGCGGCCGTCGGTGTGCGCGGCCCCCTCGATCTGGAACGCGGCGGTGGCGGCGCCCCAGAGGAATCCCTCGGGGAACTCGACGCGCCCCGTGGTGCCCAGGGTGCGGGGTGTGATGATCTCGGTCATCCCTTGACAGCTCCTTGCATGATGCCGGCGACCAGCTGGCGACCGGTGAAGATGAACAGCACGATCAGCGGCAGGGTCACGAGGAACACCCCTGCCATGACGAGCGAGTAGTCCACGAAGTAGTTCGCCTGGAGAGAGCGCACCACGAGCGGCAACGTCGGGTTCTCCTGGTTCAACACGATGGACGGCCAGAAGAAGTTCGTCCACTGCTGGACGAACGTGAACAGCCCGAGCATCGCGGCGGCGGGTCGTGCCGCGGGCAGCGCGATCGACCAGAAGGTCCGGAACATCGACGCTCCGTCGACGCGAGCGGCCTCGATGAGCTCGTACGGCAGCGACTCGGACAGGTACTGGGTCATCCAGAACACGCCGAACGCCGTGACGAGCGCGGGCACGATCACGGCCTGCAGCTTGCCGATCCAGCCCAGGTCCGACATGAGGATGAACATGGGGATCACGCCGAGCTGGGTCGGCACGGCCATGGTCGCGATGACGAAGACGAGCAGGGGACCCCGGCCGCGGAAGCGGAGCTTGGCGAACGAGTAGCCCGCGAGCGTCGAGAACAGCACCACGGACAGCGAGGTGATGACCGCGATGATGACCGAGTTCGTGAACGCCTTCCAGAAGTTGATCGCGCTCGAGCCGACCACCTCGGCGAACTGGGTGAACAGACTCATGTCCGGCAGGAGCTGCGGCAGCGCGCTCTTGGAGATCTCCTCGGGCGTCGAGGAGCCCAGGATGAGCGTGAAGTACAGCGGGAAGACGGAGACCAGCAGCACGAGGCCGAGGACCGTGTAGGTGACCCAGCCCGGGCGGCGGGTGTAGCCGCCCGTGCCCTTGCGGACGGGGCGACGGTTGGGGCGGCGGGCCGCGGCACGAGCGGCGCCGGCGCCGGCGGTCTGCGCGACGACGGGGATCGAGCTCATCGCTTGTTCCGTTCGTTCGGAGCGCCCGTGGGCGCGCTGCTGCTGCGGGCGGGGGCACCGCTGGGTCGGCCGGAGGTGTTCTGCGCGCGGACGGCCGCGGCGGCGGCCTTGCGTCGGGCGCGCTGGACCCCGCGGGGGACCTTCTTGCTGGGGCCCGACGTCGAGATGCTCCGTGTGATCGCGAAGTTCACCAGGCCGATGAGCAGGATGACGATGAACAGGATCCAGGCGATCGCGGCCGCACGGCCGAAGTTCTTCTGGTTGCCCCACGCGACGTCGTAGAGGTAGAGCACCGTCGTCATCCACTGCCGGTCGGCGCCGCCGAGGCCCTGGGCGTCGAACGCACGGACCTCGTCGAAGATCTGCAGGCCGCCGATGGTCGAGGTGATGATGACGAAGATGATCGTGGCGCGGATCTGCGGGACGGTCACGGAGAAGAACTGACGGAACCGGCCGGCGCCGTCGATGATCGCGGCCTCGTAGAGCTCGCGCGGGACGGCCTGCATCGCGGCGAGGAAGATCAGCGCGTTGTAGCCGGTCCAGCGGAAGTTGACCATCGAGGCGATCGCGACGTGGCTCGCGAGGGTGTCGGCGTGCCAGCGGATGGGGTCGATCCCGAACGTGCCGAGCAGACCGTTGATGAGGCCGTACTGGTCGGCGAAGAGGCGCCCGAAGATGAGGCTGACCGCGATGGGGGCCACGACGTAGGGCAGCAGGACCCCCATGCGCCAGAACGTGGCGGCGCGCAGGTTCTGGTCGAGCAGGGCGGCGATGATGATCGCGCAGATCACCTGCGGGACCGAGGACAGCAGGAAGATCGAGAAGGTGTTGCGCAGCGACTTCCAGAAGGTGGGCTGCGCGAGCACGTCGGTGAAGTTCTGCAGGCCGACGAAGTCTCCCTGTCCGCCCAGCAGGTTCCACTCGTGGACCGACACGAACGCCGTGTAGATCAGCGGGAACAGCCCGGTGATGGCGAAGAGGATGAAGAACGGGGAGATGTAGAGGTAGGGGGAGAGCTTGACGTCCCAGCGGCCGAGCCGTTGGGAGAAGCCGACGCGGCGCGAGGGGCGCGGCGGTTCGCCGAGGCCCTGGGTGGGCTGGGTGGGAGAGAGGACGGTCATCTGACTTTCCTGTGCTGGGTCGAGCTGGGACGCGGTGCCCGACGGCGGGCTGGGGCGTGGGAGCGCGGGGGGGACCACCCGCGGAGGGCCCCCCCCCCCCCGGGCAACCGAAGGCGCGGGGGGGGTTGGGCGGGGAAGGCCTTTTCCCACACCCCCGGGGGGGAAGCGGGGTAAAGAA
>NZ_JBHXBO010000038.1:0-24126 GCF_042726775.1 Oerskovia sp. NPDC060287 | reverse complement strand
CACCTTTGCGTGCGGGGCGCCGTCGTCACATGCAGGGAAGGCGTCGGAGCGAGCGGTTCACCCCTCGTCGGCCGTCGCGACCGTGATCCGCACCTGGCCGACCGGGAGGGGTGCGGAGACCTCCTCCGGAGCCAGGTCGCCCGACGGCGTCCACACCGGGTCCTCGCGGGTCCAGGTGCTGTCGCCGACGTCCACCCGCACGACGTCGGTCTCGTCGGCGCTGGCCACGGCCCACTGACCGACGGCCCACCCGGTCCGGCGCGCCTCCGACGCGACGCCCGTGAGCGGCACGGTGTCCACCACGGTGCTCGCGCCCTCGACCGTGAGAGGCAGGTCCCCGAGGTCGCGCACGAGGCGTGCCCTCAGGGTCTCGTTCGAGTCGGAGACGCTCACGAGCGTGGTCGGGTCGACCGCGACGAGCTCGCACGAGAGCGTGCCCTCGGAGTTCCCCGTCAGGGCCGAGGCCCATGCGCGTGACCTGGACTCGTGCTGCGCGTAGGCGTCGGGGAAGCCGGAACGCTGCACCGCCTGGGCCGCGACCGTCACCGGGAGGTCTTCGTAACCGTCCACCTTGTCGAGGCCGTCGTAGAACGCCGTGGTCGAGAAGACGGGGTCCATGATCTGCTCGACCGTGCCCCAGCCCTGGGACGGACGCTGCTGGAAGAGCCCGATCGAGTCGCGGTCGCCGTAGTCGATGTTGAGCAGGCGCGACTCCTGCAGCGCGGTCGCCAGGCCGATGGTCGCGGCGCGGGCGGGCATGCCGCGGCGCACCGTCGTGACGGCGATCAGGGCCGCGTTGTCCGCCTGGGCGGGGGAGAGGTGCCAGGCCTGCCCGTCCGCCTCGGCCGAGCAGCGCTCGGCCACGGGGGTGTGGTCCGTCAGACGGTTGAGCGCGATGACGACCCCCGCGCTCGCGACCGCGAGGACGGTCACGACCGTGACGGCGATCCGCAGGGGGCGGTGTCGGCGTCGACGGACGCCGTGCCCCTGGGCGCGGGGGCTCGTGCCCCCCTGCCCAGGAGCGGACGGGGCCCCCTGGTGCCCCGGGGCGCCGAAGACGGAGGACATGTCAGTTCGCGTGCAGCGCGGCGTTGAGCTCGATCCCGACGCCCGTGCGCGAGACCGCCTCGACACCGCCCGTGAGCGAGTTGCGGCGGAAGAGGAGGTTGTCCTGGCCCGACAGGTCGCGTGCCTTGACGACCACGGGGCCGCCGTCGGGACCGCTGCGTCCCACGAGGGTGACCTTGGTGCCCGCGGTGACGTAGAGCCCGGACTCGACGACGCAGTCGTCGCCGAGCGGGATGCCCAGCCCGGCGTTGGCGCCGAGCAGCGAGCGCTGGCCGATCGAGATGATCTCGCGGCCGCCGCCGGAGAGCGTGCCCATGATGGACGCCCCGCCGCCGATGTCCGACCCGTCGCCCACGACCACGCCGGCCGAGATGCGGCCCTCGACCATCGAGGTGCCGAGGGTGCCGGCGTTGAAGTTCACGAAGCCCTCGTGCATGACGGTCGTCCCTGCAGCGAGGTGCGCTCCCAGCCGGACGCGGTCCGCGTCGGCGATGCGCACACCCGGGGGGACCACGTAGTCGACCATGCGGGGGAACTTGTCGACCCCGAGGACCTGGACCGGCTGGCCGGTCGCCGCGCGCAGGCGCAGGCGCGTCTCCTCGAAGCCCTCGACCGCGCACGGGCCGTGGTTGGTCCAGACGACGTTGGCGAGAGCGCCGAACACGCCGTCGAGGGAGAGGCCGTGGGGGGCCACGAGGCGGTGCGAGAGCAGGTGCAGGCGCAGGTAGGCGTCCGCGGCTCCCGACGGTGCGGCGTCCAGGTCGATCACGGTGCGCACGACCACGACGTCCACGCGCCGCGCCTCGTCGTGCTCGGTCAGCGCGTCGAGCGACGCGGGGACGGTCTCGTCCGAGGGGGCCTCCCCGAGCGCGGGGGACGGGTACCAGACGTCGAGGACGGTGCCCTCGTCGGTCACGGTGGCGAGGCCGAAGCCCCAGGCGGTGCGGGGGCCCGTTGCGGCGCCAGTGGGAGTCGCTGAAGTCATACCTTCACCCTATCCGTCACTCCGGGCCGGACGGTGAACTGTCCGGGTAGGGTCTGCGTGTGACCAGCGACGAGACTCTCGACCAGACCTCCGACCAGACCGCGCCGCCTGCGTCGGCGGCTCCGACGGTCCGGCTCGACCTCGACGGCGACCTCACCGCGCTCTTCCGCGCGGTGTGCGACGTGCCGTCCGTGAGCGGGGACGAGAAGGCCCTGGCCGACGCGATCGAGGCCGCGCTGCGCCCGCTCGCGCACCTCGAGGTCGTCCGTGACGGCAACGCGGTCGTCGCTCGCACGCACCTCGGGCGTTCGCGTCGCGTCGTGATCGCCGGGCACATCGACACGGTCCCGTTGACCGACCCGCCGAACCTGCCCACCCGTGTGGTCGGCGAGGGGGCCCAGGCCGAGGTCTGGGGGCGCGGCACGGTCGACATGAAGGGCGGCGTCGCGATCCAGCTCGCGCTCGCGTCCTCGCTCACGGCCCCGGACCAGGACGTCACGTGGGTCTTCTACGACCTCGAGGAGGTCGCGTCCGACCTCAACGGCCTGGGGCGGCTGGCCCGCAACCGCCCCGAGCTCCTGCAGGGCGACTTCGCGATCCTCGGCGAGCCCACGGCCGCGGGGATCGAGGGCGGCTGCAACGGGACCCTGCGGGTCGAGGTCCGTGTCCCCGGGGTCACGGCGCACTCGGCGCGTGCGTGGATGGGCTCCAACGCGATCCACTCGGCCTCGGTCGTGCTCGACCGCCTGGCGGCCTACGAGCCCGCGTCGATCGAGGTCGAGGGCCTCGTCTACCGCGAGGGCATGAACGCGGTCGGCATCCGCGGCGGCATCGCGGGGAACGTCGTCCCGGACGAGTGCGTGGTCACGGTCAACTACCGGTTCGCGCCCTCCCGTTCGCTGCCCGACGCCGAGGCGCACGTCCGCGACCTCTTCTCGGGTTTCGAGGTGGTCGTCACGGACGCCGCCCCGGGGGCCCGGCCCGGGCTCGACGACCCGATCGCGGCCGACTTCGCCGAGACGGTGCTGAGCCTCACCGGCGGCCGCCCGGCGCCCAAGTACGGCTGGACCGACGTCGCGCGCTTCGCCGAGCTGGGGATCCCGGCCGTGAACTTCGGCCCCGGCGACCCGTTGCTCGCGCACAAGGACGACGAGCGGTGCCCGGTCGGCCACCTCGCGCTGTGCCATGACGCGCTGCGCGCGTGGCTCACCCGCTGATCGTCCCCGCCACGGGCCCCGGAAACGCTTAGGCTCGAGAGCATGAGCGACGACGGAGTTCCCCAGGCAGGCACCGGCTACCGCAAGGGTCCGGTGCTGCTGCGGGGAGAGCAGATCCCCCAGCAGACGACCGACCAGCGGCTGCTCGACACCGCGGGCAGCGCCGACTGGGTGCACAGCGACCCGTGGCGGGTCATGAGGATCCAGAGCGAGTTCGTCGAGGGCTTCGGAGCTCTTGCCGAGGTCGGCCCGGCGGTGTCGGTCTTCGGTTCGGCGCGCACGAGCCCCGACCACCCGGACTACGCGCTGGCGGAAGAGGTGGGCCGGCTGCTCGCCGAGCGCGACCTCGCGGTGATCACGGGTGGCGGGCCGGGCATCATGGAGGCCGCGAACAAGGGGGCCACCGAGGCCGGGGGCCTCTCGATCGGCCTGGGGATCGAGCTGCCGTTCGAGCAGGGCATGAACAAGTACGTGAACCTGGGCGTGAACTTCCGGTACTTCTTCGCCCGCAAGACCATGTTCGTCAAGTACGCGCAGGGGTTCGTGGTCCTTCCGGGCGGGTTCGGCACGTTCGACGAGCTCTTCGAGGCGTTGACCCTGGTCCAGACGCACAAGGTCACCGAGTTCCCCATCGCCCTCGTGGACAGCGGCTACTGGTCGGGCCTGCTCGAGTGGGCTCGTACGACCGTCGCGGGGCGCGGCATGATCAGTGCGCACGACCTCGACCTGCTGTACCTGTGCGACGACCCGGCCGAGGCGGTCGAGTACGTGTGCGAGCGCGGCGAACAGCTGCGTGCCGAAGAGCTCGAGTCGGTGGCCGACACGGCAGCCGCTCAGCAGCGGGCTGCCGGCGACCGGTGACGGGCGCCGCGACCCCGGAGCCCGGGGGCCGGGCGGTCGGCGCCGACCCGGCGTCGACCGTGCCCCTGGTCCCTCCGCAGTGCGCTCCGCTCGTCCTGCGAGGGCGGGAGGTGGGGGTCGACGAGAACGCCCCCGGTCGCCCCGTGCGCCCCGTGGTCATGGCGATCGTCAACCGGACGACGGACTCGTTCTACGCGCCCGCACGTCAGCTCGACGACGGGGCGGCGCTCGAGGCGGTCGCGCGGGCCTGGTCCGAGGGTGCGGCGATCGTCGACGTCGGGGGAGTGCGCGCGGGGACGGGGCCCGAGGTCACACCGGCCGAGGAGATCCGTCGGGTCGTGCCCTTCGTCGAACGGGTGCGGGCCGACTTCCCCGACCTCCTCGTGAGCGTCGACACCTGGCGAGCCGAGGTCGCCCGCGAGGCGGCCCTGGCCGGCGCGGACCTCGTCAACGACACCTGGGCCGGGCACGACCCGCGCCTGGTCGAGGTCGCGGGCGAGCTCGGCGTCGGCGTCGTGTGCTCCCACACGGGAGGCGCCACGCCACGGACCGACCCGTTCCGGGTCGCCTACCCGCCCGAGGGGCTCGACGGCTCGGCGAGCCGGCGGACCGACCCTCGCGACGCCGTCGTGCAGGACGTCGTCGCGACGCTCACGGCGGCCGCCGCGCGCGCGGTCGCGTGCGGCGTACCGGCGGCCTCGGTGCTCGTCGACCCGACGCACGACTTCGGCAAGAACACCTGGCACTCGCTGCACCTCGTGCGCCGGACCCAGGCGCTCGCGGGCCTCGGCTTCCCGCTGCTCATGGCGCTGTCCCGCAAGGACTTCGTGGGCGAGACGCTCGACCTCCCGGCCGACGAACGGCTCGAGGGGACGCTCGCCGCGACGGCGGTCGCCGCGTGGCTCGGCGCCCGGGTCTTCCGCGCCCACGACGTCGCGGCCACTCGACGGACGCTGGACACCGTGGCCGCGATCCGGGGCGACGCACCCCCGGCCGTCGCGCTGCGCGGTCTCGCGTGAGCGAGCCGGCCGCGGTGCGCGGGCCGGGCGACGAGCAGGCGGCCCGGTCGCGGGCCCGGGAGACGGCCCCGCCCGGCGGGACCGATGCCGCGCGGCCCGGGCGAGCCTCCTCGCTCGTGACGGCCCTCCGGGCACCCGTGCGGTGGCCGTGGTGGGTGCAGGTGCTCGCGGTCTACGCCGCGGCCCGGCTCGTCACCGCCGCGATACTCCTGGTCGTCGCGCGCTCGCAGGAGTCCAACCTCTGGACCGACGCGGCGCCGTCGTACGCCGCCTGGACGGGGCGGATGTGGGACGCCTCGTGGTACCAGCAGATCGCCGAGCACGGCTACCCGGCCGAGCTGCCCGTGGGGGCCGACGGGCAGGTGCAGCAGAACGTCTGGGCCTTCTACCCGCTCTTCCCCTTCCTGGTGCGGGCCGTGCAGCAGGTCACCGGCCTGGGCTGGGACGTCGTCGCCCCGACCACGGCGCTGCTGTGCGGCGCAGGCGCGATGCTGGTGATCCATCGCCTGGTCGAGCGCGCCGGTCGCCTCGCCGTGGCGCGCCGTCCGGGCCTTCCGCTCGCCACGGTCGCGCTCGTGAGCGTCTTCCCCTCGTCGGTCGTGCTCCAGGTCGCCTACACCGAGGCGCTCGCGCTCCTGCTGATCGCCGGGGCGCTGTACCTGGTGTGGGCGCGTCGCTACGAGTGGGCGGGGCTCGTGGTCGTGCTGCTCGGGTTCAGCCGGGCGGTCGCCCTCCCGCTCGCCCTGGTCGTGGCGTGGCACGCGGCGGTCCGTGGACGTGCGTGGTGGCGCGCCAGACGCGTGGTCGGGCAGGACCAGGACGTCGGGTCCGTGGCGGTGCCCTGGCGCGACGTCGCCCGCATCGGGGGGCTCCTCGTCGTCACGGTGCTCAGCGGGCTCGTGTGGCAGGTCCTGTGCGGTCTCGTGACCGGTCGGCCCGACGCCTACTTCCTGACGCAGGAGGCCTGGCGGGGAACGGGACCTGTCGTCCCGTTCGTGCCCTGGGTCCAGGTCTCGCAGATGCTCTTCGGCGGCGCCGGCCCCTGGGTCCTGCTGGCGGTCCTGGCCGCCGTGGCCGCGGTGGGGCTGAGTCCCGTCGCGCGCAGGCTCGGCCCCGAGCTCCAGGCGTGGCCGCTCGCCTACCTGGGATACCTCGTCGCCGTGATCGAGCCCTGGACGAGCCTGGTCCGGTTCCTCCTGCTCGCCTTCCCGCTGGGCGCCGTGACCCTCGGGTGGACCCGGTCGCGGTGGTGGTTCTGGGGGTGCGTCGTGGCGTGCGTCGCGGGGCAGGCCTGGTGGGTCTGGGGCCTGTGGAGGCTCACCCCGCCGAGCGGATGGCCGCCATAGCGGCGACCAGTTCACGATCTGCGCATTTGCCGCGACGGCGTGTCGCACGGGTGAACTAGAATGGTGCACGGGCGTCCTCGGGCGGTCGGCGCGGCGACGTGCTGCCACCCTGCCGGGACGCCGACCACAGCAGTACTGGACTACGGAATGGAGAGCCCACAATGGCTGCGATGAAGCCGCGTACGGGGGATGGCCCGCTCGAGGTCACCAAGGAGGGCCGCGGCATCGTCATGCGTGTCCCGCTCGAGGGTGGCGGTCGACTCGTGGTGGAGCTCAACGCGACCGAGGCCAGCGAGCTGGGCGAGGCGCTCCAAGCCGTCGTGGGCTGAGACGCCTTGACCGCGCGCGACGCACAACCGCTCCTGGACCTGCCTCCCGTCGGAGGAGCCCCTCGCCACCTCCCCGAGGTGGTCGAGACGCCGGGCACCGTCCTGGACTGCCCGTTCCTGACGGACGACGCGGTCTCCGCCCTCGTGGTGGCCGTCGCTCCTCCGCTCGAGGAGGAGGACGGACTGCAGCCGCGCGCGGGGACCGTGGACGCGGCCGCGCGCTACGGGATAGACCTCGCAGAGCTGGCCGACCGCTCCGGAGGCTCGGGCTTCCGGGGCGCGGCCGGCGAGGTCACGACCGTCGACCTGCCGCGCACCCACGCGGGCGCGGCCAACCCGCTGCCTTGGGCAGGGCTCCCGTCCACGATCGTGCTGCTCGGGATCGGAGCAGGCTCCGACCTCGAGCTCCGACGCGCGGGAGCCGCGCTGGCCGGGGCGACGCGCGGGCTCGAGCGCGTCGTGAGCGCAGCGACGGCCGACGCCACCCCCAGCGGTGTGACGGCGTTCGTCGAGGGGTACCTGCTCGCGGCCTACCGCACGCCACGCTTCGGCGGAGCCGCCCCGAGCCGCAAGGTGCGTGGGCCGGCGCCGGACCCGCGTGCGGCCGCGGAACAGCTCGTCCTCCTCGGCGAGGGCGCCGAGCAGCAGATCATCGCTGCACGGATCGCGGCGAGCGCGACGTGGCTCGTGCGCGACCTGTCGAACACGCCGTCCAACATCAAGGACCCGGCCTGGTTCGCCCAGCAGGCGACGGATCTCGCCGAGGCCGGAGGCCTCGAGACCCAGGTCCTCGGCCCGCGCGAGCTCGCGGCGAAGGGGTTCGGAGCCCTGCTGGCCGTGGGTGCGGCCTCGGCGAGCCCGCCCCGGCTCGTGACGATCACGTACGTGCCGGAGGACGCCGACCAGCACGTCGTCCTCGTCGGCAAGGGCATCACCTATGACACCGGTGGGCTCTCGATCAAGCCCCGTGAGGCCATGGTGCCCATGAAGACCGACATGGCCGGGGCCGCCGTCGCGCTGGCCGTGGTGCTCGGTGCCGCAGAGGCCGGTATCCGGCACCAGGTCACCGCGGTCCTCCCGCTCGCCGAGAACCACTTCGGTGCGGACTCGTACCGTCCCGGGGACGTGCTGCGCACCTACTCGGGCCGCACGGTCGAGGTCGCGAACACCGACGCCGAGGGGCGCCTGGTCCTCGCGGACGCGCTCGGCTACGCGGTCTCCGAGCTCGCGCCGGACCTGCTGATCGACGTCGCGACCCTGACCGGCGCCGCGAGCGTCGGCCTCGGACGGGGCCATGCGGCCCTCTACGCGACCGCTCCCGAGCTGGTGGCAGGCCTCGAGGCCGCTGCTGACGCGACGGGCGAACGCGTCTGGCACATGCCCCTCGTCGAGGACTACACGTCCGCGCTGCGCTCGACCGTCGCGGACCTGCGGCACGTGCCGCTCGAGGCCGGAGGCGGCGGAGGGTCCATCACGGCCGCCCTCTTCCTGCGGGAGTTCACGGGAGGGCTGCCCTGGGTCCACCTCGACATCGCCGGGCCGGCACGGGCCACGGCTTCGCGGCACGAGGTCACCGAGGGGGCGACGGGCTACGGGGCGCGCCTCCTGCTCCGGTACCTCGCCGACCTGCGCTGAGGTCACGCCCGGCGATCTGCCGGGTGCACGACGAGGGCCCCTCACCCGTTCGGCGGGTGAGGGGCCCTCGTCCTGTTTCACGCTCGCGCCGGCTGCGCGGAACGACGCGTGCGGTGGTCGGCCGGTGCGCTCTGCTGCCCGGACGTCCCTGGGCTACCGGCGCACGCCGAGGAGCAGCCCGTCGCCGCTCGGGATCAGTGCGGGCAGGACGCGGTCGTCGGCGCGCAGCGAGCGTCCGACCTCGCGCACGATCGTGGTGATCTCGTCGCGCCGGGCGGGGTCTGCGACGCGGTCGCCGACGAGCGCACCGTCGACCGCGACGATGCCGCCCGGGCGCAGGAGACGCAGTGCCTGCTCGACGTACTCGGGGTAGCTGTGACGGTCGGCCCCGACCAGGACCAGGTCGTACGCGCCGTCGGTGAGCCGGGGCAGGACGTCGCTCGCACGACCGGGGATGGTCCGGGTCCTGGTGGCGCGGATCCCGGCCTCGGCGAAGGCGTCCTTGGCGGCACGCTGGTGCTCGACCTCGACGTCGATGGTCGTCAGGACGCCGTCCTCGGGCATCCCGCGCAGGAGCCAGAGCGACGCGACACCCGTGCCCGTGCCGATCTCGACGACCGAGCGGGCGCCCAGCGCGGCCGCGAGAGCCTGGAGCACGGCGCCCACGCCGGGCAGGACTGCGGGGCAGCCCAGCTCGGCGGCACGCTCGCGAGCGCGCAGGAGGACGTCGTCCTCCGGCACGAACTCCTCGCAGTAGGTCCAGCTCGACGCCTTGGCGTTCGTCCGGCCGATGTCGGTGGTGATAGGGCCCTCCTGGTCTCGGGCACCGCGCGTCTCCGGGGAACCCCGGACGGACTGCTGCGGTGCTGCCGTCCTGCGCGGTGCAGGTGAGGCGATCGTACCGGCCCGCGGGCTCCGTGGCGCTGGATGAGCCCCCGTCCGGGGGAGGTTTCGTGGACGTGGTGCGCACGTCCGCGCGACGCCGGGAACGGATGCGCGACGCACGGCGTTGTACGGGGACAATGGACCGTGTGAGCAGTGACGTGAGTGCCCAGCCCTGGACGCCCCCCTCGTGGGACCAGATCGTGCGGGAGCACTCCGCGCGCGTGTACCGGCTGGCGTACCGCCTGACCGGGAACCAGCACGACGCCGAGGACCTGACCCAGGAGACGTTCATCCGCGTCTTCCGGTCGTTGTCGAGCTACACCCCGGGGACCTTCGAGGGGTGGCTGCACCGCATCACCACGAACCTCTTCCTGGACCAGGTGCGGCGCAAGCAGCGCATCCGCATGGAGGCCATGGGCGAGGACTCGGCCCAGTACGCGGCCACGGGGGAGATGACGCACCCGGAGCGCGGGTACGAGCACACGAACCTCGACCACGACGTCCAGCGCGCGCTCGACGCCCTCTCGCCCGAGTACCGGGCGGCGGTCGTGCTGTGCGACATCGAGGGGCTGAGCTACGAGGAGATCGCGGTCACGCTGGGCATCAAGCTCGGCACGGTGCGTTCGCGCATCCACCGCGCGCGCTCGCAGCTGCGTGCGGCGCTGCCGCACCGTGACCCGTCCGAGCGCGCGGCCACGGACGGTACGCCGTCCGAGGACGCTGCGGTCGACCAGCTGACGGCTCTGGCGGTCCGCACCGCACCGGGGGGACCATGACGCACCTCGGGACCCTCATCAGCGCGCTGGCCGACGATCAGCTCTCGCCCGCGACGCGCGAGCGGGCGCTGACGCACGTCGCAGGGTGCGACCAGTGCGCGGCCGAGCTCGCGGTGGCGCGCGCGGTCCGCAAGCGCCTCTCGTGCGCGCGCGACGTCCTGCCGACGAACGACCTGACCTCGCGGCTCCTTGCCCTCTCCGCCCAGATCCCCGAGGTCGAGGGCGACCCGCTGCGCCAGGGGCCGGCCGTGCGCGACCCGTGGGCGCCCCCTCCTGAGGCGGGGGCGCTGAGCTGCGCGCTCACGGGGGACATCGCCGCCCATGCCCGACGACGTCGCTCGCGTCGCGTGCTCGTCGCCGCATCGAGCGGGGTCGCGGTGCTGGCCGTCGCGCTCTTCACGCTCGGTGACCGGCCCGTCGTGGTGCCGGACCGGCACGTCGCGTCGCCCCTGACCGTGCTGGCCGAGGCCGGCGGTGCCACGGCGGCGGGAGCCACCGAGGTGGCCCTCGTCCCCGTCCTGCCGGAGATCTCCGAGGACGGTGGGGCCGGTGGCGTGGACCTCGCGGACTCGACCGCGCTCGCGTGGATGGCGGAGAACGGGTGGACGAGCCCGTCGGGGATCCTCGACGGGTTCGACGTCACGTCGGTCCGGCTCGTCGGACCCGAGGGGGACGTGCTCCGTGTGGACCTCGCCGGCCCCGAGGGGACCATCGTGGTGCGCGAGCAGGTCGGCCGGCTGGACACGTCGAGCCTCTCGCGCTCGGAGGGCTTCGAGGGGCGCGCCGTCTACGTCCTGTCCGACGAGCCGCCCCACCTGGTGTGGCAGGCTGGGGACACGGTGATCGACGTCGTGGCAGAGGTGAGCAAGGACGTCCTCGCCTCGTTCGTGGCGACGTTCCCCGCGCACGACTTCGACGCGGGGGTCCCGGCCCGCATCTCCCGGGGATGGACGACCATGACAGGAGCCTTGGGCACCCCATGACCGCACACGACTCAGCGCTGGACCCCGCCGAGCCACAGCCCGTTGCGCCGCCTCACGAGCGTTCGCCCGAGCATACGCCCGTGTCGACGAGCGGATCGGGACCGTCCGAGGACGTGCAGTCGTCGCCCGAGCAGGCGTCGACCCCGCAGGCGGACGCCCCCGAGGTGCTGGTCGCATCGTCGGGCGAGGCGTCGCCGTCGGCCGTGGCGCCGGACGCTCCTGCACCGGCCGGCGTGCTCGACGGCGAGCCCACGGCCCCGTCGCCGAGCGCTCCGGCGGAGCGGACGCCGACGCCCGGGGGAGAGCAGCGCACCGAGGAGGTGCCCGTGCCTCTCCCGGCCCCCGCGCTGCCCCCGGCCGCTCCGAACCCCTTCGCTCCGCCGTCGGCGTTCCGATCCACCCCGACCGCCCCCCTGTCCCCGGGTGCGCCCGGGGCGAGCCACGCGGCTCCCGGCCCCGTGCCGCCGCCCGGTCCGCACGACACCCGCCCGTACGGAGCGCCCCTGGGCGCGCTGCCCGTCGCCCGCCCGGGCCTGCCGGGATACGCCCCGCAGGGGCCGGCCGGCCGACCCCCGTACGCCGCGTACCAGCACCCCACGGCTACACCGGGCGGTCCCGCGCAGTCCGGAGCCACCCCGCCGCAGCCGGGGTATCCGGGAGCGGCCGGCCTGCCCGGCGAACCCGACCCGCAGGGCCCCACGACGCCTGCCGAGCCCTGGGGTGCCCCGCCCCCGCCGCCGGCGCAGAAGCCCCGTCGCCGGATCGGCGCCGGTGCCGTGGCAGGTATCGCGGCGCTCGCCCTCGTGGCGGGCGCGGTCGGTGGCATCGCCGCCGACCGGATCGCCGACGGCACCCAGCGCCGTCCGGTCAGCGCGTCGCTCCCGCTCGCAGGGACGAGTCCTGAGGCCGAGCGCCCCGAGGGATCGGTCGCCGCGATCGCCGCGACCGTGCTCCCGAGCGTCGTGTCCCTGCAGGTCGAGGGCGCAGACGGGATCTCGACGGGCTCCGGCTTCGTGATCCGCGAGGACGGCTACATCCTCACCAACAACCACGTGGTCGCCGGTGGCGCGGACGGCGGCAAGGTCACGGTGCTCTTCGCGGACGGGAGCGAGCGTCCGGCCACGATCGTCGGTCGGACCGCGGACTACGACCTCGCGGTCGTCAAGGTCGACGAGGCGGGCCTGACCCCGCTCGTGCTGGGTGACTCGGACGCCGTGGTCGTCGGTGACCCCGTCGTCGCGATCGGTGCCCCGCTCGGGCTCAACGGGACCGTCACGACGGGGATCGTCAGCGCGCTGAACCGCCCCGTCGCGGCAGGCGACTCTGCCGAGACCGCGTTCATCAACGCGATCCAGACGGACGCGGCCATCAACCCGGGGAACTCGGGCGGACCGCTGGTCAACGGTGCGGGCGAGGTCGTGGGCGTGAACTCCGCGATCGCGCAGCCGCCCGGCACGGGCGGCGCGACGGGCAGCATCGGCCTCGGCTTCGCGATCCCCTCCGACCAGGCTCGGCGCACCGCAGAGGAGCTGATCGAGAAGGGCACGGCCACCTACCCGGTGATCGGGGTCTTGCTCGACTCGCGCTACCAGGGCGAGGGCGTCCAGGTCACGACCGAGCCGCAGGGCGGGCAGTCGCCCGTGACCGCGGGCGGTCCCGCGGACTCTGCCGGGATCCAGGCCGGGGACGTCATCCTCGCGATCGACGGGAGGCCCGTGAGCCTGAGCGACGAGCTCATCGTCGCGATCCGCGCGAAGGCCCCCGGGGACACCGTGACGCTGCGCGTGCGCACCGGCGACGACGAGCGCGACGTCCGCGTGGTGCTCGACGAAGCCACGAGCGAGTAGTCTGACCGCGTGTTCGGTATCAACGGCGCCGAGTTCGTCGTCCTCCTCGTCGTCGCCGTGATCGTCATCGGTCCCGAGCGACTGCCCCGCTACGCCGAGCAGCTCGGCGCGTTCGTCCGCACGGCCCGCGGCTTCCTCAAGGACGCCAAGTCGCGCGTCGACGAGGAGCTGGGGCCGGAGGTGGGCGACGTCGACTGGTCCAAGCTGGACCCTCGCCAGTACGACCCGCGACGGATCGTCCGGGAGGCGCTGCTCGACGACGACGACCTGCTGGGCACGTCCTCGCGACCCCGTGGCGCGTCGCCCGTCCCGCCGCCGCCACCGCCCCCCACGGACACGGACGGCGTGCGTGTCCCGGCGCCGTTCGACGACGAGGCGACCTGAGCGCACGAGCCCGTGTCCCAGGGAACGACCCGGATTCGGTCGACGCACGTCGACCTGTCAGAATGGGGCAATGGTCAACGAGGTTCCCGGTGAACGGCGTCCACGCATCTTCTCGGGGATGCAGCCCACGGAGGATTCGCTCCAGCTGGGCAACTACATCGGGGCTCTGAGCCAATGGGTCGCGCTGCAGGAGTCGTACGACGCGATCTACTGCGTCGTGGACATGCACGCCCTGACGGTCAACCCCGAGCCCGCGAAGCTGCGCGAGCGCACGCGTCGTACCGCAGCGCAGTACCTGGCCGGGGGAGTCGACCCCGAGACCTCGACGCTGTTCGTGCAGTCGCACGTCCCCGAGCACGCTGAGCTGGCGTGGGTGCTGTCGTGCCAGACGGGCTTCGGCGAGGCGGGTCGCATGACCCAGTTCAAGGACAAGTCCGCGAAGCAGGGCACCGACGGCACGACCGTGGGCCTCTTCACCTACCCGGTCCTGATGGCCGCGGACATCCTGCTCTACGACGCGGCGCTCGTGCCCGTGGGCGAGGACCAGCGTCAGCACCTCGAGCTGGCCCGCAACCTCGCGGAGCGCCTCAACTCGCGGTTCGGCGAGGACACCGCCGTGGTTCCCGAGCCCCACATCGTCAAGGCCGTGGCGAAGATCTACGACCTGCAGGAGCCGACCGCCAAGATGAGCAAGTCGTCGTCGGGCGGCAAGGGCGTCATCTGGCTCCTCGAGGACCCCAAGGCGGCCGCGAAGCGCATCCGCTCCGCGGCGACGGACTCGGACAACGAGATCCGCTACGACCCGGCGAGCAAGCCCGGCATCTCCAACCTGCTCACCATCTTCTCGGCCCTGACCTCGCGTCCGGTCGAGGCGATCGCCGCCGACTACGAGGGCAAGGGGTACGGGCACCTGAAGGTGGACCTCGCCGAGGTCGTCGTGGACTTCCTGACGCCGTTCCAGGCCCGTGCGAACGAGTACCTGTCCGACCCGGCCGAGCTCGACGCGGTCCTGGCCCGCGGCGCCGAGCGAGCGCGGGGGCTCGCCCAGACCACCCTGGACCGCATCTACGACCGCGTCGGCCTGCTGCCGGCCCGTCGGAACCGCTGATGAACCTGCCCGAGCGCGGTCCGTCGCAGGTGCGGATCGGCATCGCGATCGAGATCCCCGAGCCGTTCGGCCCCGCGCTCCAGGAGGCTCGTGCCGCGTTCGGCGACCCGTTCGCCGGGGACATCCCTCCGCACATCACGTTGCTCGGCCCGACGGTCGTGGACGAGTCGGCCCTCGACGAGGTGTACGCGCACCTCGAGCGCGTGACCGCGCAGGCTGCGCCGTTCCGGGTCATCCTGCGCGGCAGCGGGACGTTCCGGCCCGTGTCGCCCGTGGTCTTCGTGATCGTCGCGCAGGGCATCGCGGAGTGCGAGGAGCTCGAGGGCGCGGTGCGCTCGGGCGTGCTCGACCAGGAGCTCCGGTTCAACTACCACCCGCACGTCACGGTCGCCCACGAGGTCGACGACGAGGCGCTGGACCTGGCGTTCGAGGAGATGGCGGGGTTCGAGGCCGCGTTCGACGTCACGGGCATCCATCTCTACGAGCACGGCGACGACGGGGTCTGGCGTCCGGCCCGCCGGTTCGAGCTCTCCGGTCTGTCGGACGGGTGAGCCGGGGGTTCCTCTCCTAGGCTCGGGCGATGACCTCTCCCACGACGCCCGACGACGAGGCTCCTGGCCTGGTGGCCCGGCTCACGACCCGGGCCAAGGCGGTGCAGGCCTGGTGGAACACGACCCGGCCCGCTCGGGCCCTCGCGCAGTACGGGGTCCAGCGGGGGGCGCTCCTGTGCGGCGGCATGGCGTACTCGGCGCTGTTCTCGCTGTTCGCCGGCCTGACGATCTTCTACACGGCCTTCATGGCCTTCCTGGGCAACCGCGAGGAGCTGCGGGACGAGATCTTCGCGCAGATCGACAAGGCGATCCCGGGGCTGATCGACACCGGGGACGGCAGCAACGGGATCATCTCGCCCGAGGACCTGATCCTCGACCGTGGCTTCGACCTGTCGAGCATCATCGCGGTGTTCGTGCTGCTCTTCAGTGCGATCTCCTTCATGGCCGCGCTGCGCACCTCGACCCGCGCGATGTTCTCGCTCACGAACGTGGGGCAGAACCCGGTCCTGTCCAAGCTGCGCGAGCTCGGTGGGTTCGCCGTGCTGGGTATCAGCGTCGTCATCTCCGCGGCCGCGACGGTCGTGGTCCAGACGCTCGGGGCGACGCTCTTCGGCCATGGTGTCCTGGCATCGGTCCTGGTGCCCGTGGTCGGCATCTTCGTCGGGCTCTTCTTCGACGCCGTCGTGGTCCTGCTCATCATCCGCTTCGTCGCGGGAGTACGCCCGCCCCGCAAGGACCTGTACATCGGGGCGCTGACGGCCGCGGCGGCCTTCGGGGTCCTGCGCTACCTCGGGACGAGCGTGATCGTCGGCAGCTCGTCCCGCAACGCGCTGCTGGGCTCGTTCGCCACGTTCGTCACGATCCTGCTCCTCGCGAACTTCGTGACCCGGATCCTGCTCATGGTCGCGGCCTGGATCGCGGACCCGCCCGCGCAACCGACCGCGGACGAGCTGCGTGCGCAGGCCGAGGCCGAGCAGGAGGAGCGGCTCGAGGCAGAGGTCCGACGCGGGGCCGGCTACGGGTACCCCTGGAGTCCTGTGGTGCGCGGGGTGCGGCGCGGCCGCGAGCCGCGGGTGTCCGTCAAGATCTGAGCCGCCAGACACCGACGGCGGCCCGCCGGCCGGAGCCGGGGACCGCCGTCGGGCAGTGCGGGAGGAACGTCAGAACGCGCGGGTGATCATCGCGCGCTTGACCTCCTGGATCGCCTTGGTGATCTCGATGCCACGGGGGCACGCCTCGGTGCAGTTGAAGGTCGTGCGGCAGCGCCACACGCCCTCCTTGTCGTTGAGGATCTCCAGGCGCTGCGTCGCACCGTCGTCGCGCGAGTCGAAGATGAACCGGTGCGCGTTGACGATCGCGGCCGGACCGAAGTACTGGCCGTCGGTCCAGAACACGGGGCACGAGGACGTGCACGCCGCGCACAGGATGCACTTGGTCGTGTCGTCGAAGCGCTCGCGCTGCTCGGCCGACTGCAGGCGCTCCTTGCTCGGCTCGTTCCCCGACGTGATGAGGAACGGCATGATCTCGCGGTAGGAGGCGAAGAACGGCTCCATGTCGACGACCAGGTCCTTGATGACCGGCAGGCCCTTGATGGGCTCGACGGTGATCGGCTTGTCCGGGTTGACGTCCTTGAGGAGCGTCTTGCACGCCAGACGGTTACGGCCGTTGATGCGCATCGCGTCCGAGCCGCAGATCCCGTGGGCGCACGAGCGACGGAAGGTCAGCGAGCCGTCGTGCTCCCACTTGATCTTGTGCAGCGCGTCGAGCACGCGGTCCGTGCCGTGGGCCAGGACCGTGTACTCCTCCCAGTACGCGTCCTCGCCGTGCTCGGACTCGGGGTTGTAGCGGCGGAGCTTGATCGTGACCTCGAAGGAGGGCACGGCGCCGACCTCGGTCTTCTCCGAACCGGCAGGGGCTTCGAGTGTGGCAGTCATCAGTACTTACGCTCCATGGGCTCGTACCGGGTCTGGGTGACGGGCTTGGAACCCAGCACGATCTTGTAGGAATCGAACTCCTCGACGTGGTCGAAGTATCCCTCCACGTGCCCGTCGGCGGTGTCGCCGGCGGCCGTGGGGCGACGGTAGGCCATCGTGTGGAGCATGTAGTTGGCGTCGTCGCGGTCCGGGAAGTCCTCGCGGTAGTGACCGCCGCGCGACTCCTTGCGGTTGATGGCCGCGATGACCGTGACCTCGGCGATGTCGAGGAGGAAGCCGAGCTCGATGGCCTCGAGCAGGTCGGTGTTGAACAGGCGTCCCTTGTCCTGGACCGAGACCTTGCGGTAGCGGTCCTGGAGGGTGCGGATGTCCGAGAGCGCCTGGTTGAGCGACTCGCCCGTGCGGAACACCTGGGCGTTGGCGTCCATGGTCTCCTGGAGCGCCTTGCGGACGTCCGCCACGCGCTCGCCGTCGGGACGGTTGCGCATCTCGTCGAGCTGGGCGATCACCGCGGCGGCGGGGTTCTCCGGCAGCTCGCGGTACTCGGCGGTCGCGGCGTACGCGGCGGCCTGACGGCCCGCGCGCTTGCCGAACACGTTGATGTCCAGGAGCGAGTTGGTCCCGAGGCGGTTGGAGCCGTGGACCGAGACGCACGCGACCTCTCCGGCCGCGTACAGGCCGCGGACGACGTTGTGCCCGTCACGCAGGACCTCGCCACCGACGTTGGTCGGGATGCCGCCCATGGCGTAGTGCGCCGTGGGGTAGACGGGCACGGGCTCGGTGTAGGGCTCGATCCCGAGGTACGTGCGCGCGAACTCCGTGATGTCCGGGAGCTTGGCGTCGATGTGCGCGGGCTCGAGGTGCGTCAGGTCGAGCAGGACGTAGTCCTTGTCCGGCCCTGCGCCGCGTCCTTCGCGGACCTCGTTGGCCATCGACCGCGCGACGATGTCGCGCGGCGCGAGGTCCTTGATGGTGGGGGCGTAGCGCTCCATGAAGCGCTCGCCCTCGCCGTTGCGCAGGATGCCGCCCTCACCGCGGGCGGCCTCCGAGAGGAGGATGCCGAGCCCGGCGAGACCTGTCGGGTGGAACTGGAAGAACTCCATGTCCTCGAGCGGCAGGCCGCGACGGTAGGCCAGGGCCATGCCGTCACCGGTGAGCGTGTGCGCGTTCGACGTCGTCTTGAAGATCTTGCCGGCGCCGCCCGTGGCGAAGATGATCGCCTTGGCCTGGAAGACGTGGATCTCGCCGGTCGCCAGGTCGTACGCGACGACGCCGGTCGCGTTGACCGTCTCGCCGTCCGGCACGTCCTCTGCCGCGAGGTCGTGGTCCGTGATGAGGTCCAGGACGTAGAACTCGTTGAAGAACTCGACGTCCTGCTTGACGCAGTTCTGGTAGAGCGTCTGGAGGATCATGTGACCCGTGCGGTCCGCGGCGTAGCAGGAGCGGCGCACCGCGGCCTCGCCGTGGTTGCGCGTGTGGCCGCCGAAGCGTCGCTGGTCGATCTTGCCCTCGGGCGTGCGGTTGAACGGCAGGCCCATGCGCTCGAGGTCGAGGACCGCGTCGATGGCCTCCTTGGCCATGATCTCCGCGGCGTCCTGGTCGACGAGGTAGTCGCCGCCCTTGACCGTGTCGAACGTGTGCCACTCCCAGTTGTCCTCCTCGACGTTCGCGAGGGCGGCGCACATGCCGCCCTGCGCCGCGCCGGTGTGGGACCGCGTGGGGTAGAGCTTCGAGATGACCGCCGTGCGGACCTTGCCGGACGACTCCAGCGCCGCGCGCATGCCGGCGCCGCCTGCTCCGACGATGACGACGTCGTACTGATGGGTTTGCATCGGTGTCGATGCCTCCTGTGACGAGTGGGAAGGGGGACGGGGGCTGTCAGGCGGCGTCTGGGGGAACGTCGACCGGCAGGTCCGTCAGGCGGTGCAGAACGACGGGAGCTGGTAGTCCAGAGCGTTCGGCGGGCACGGGTCGAACGTGAAGACCACGAGGGTGCCGAGCACGGTGACGATCACGAAGGCCAGGTACAGGGCCCACTTGAGCACCATGCGGGTGCCGTCGCGCTGGGCGTAGTCGTTGATGATGGTGCGGACGCCGTTGGTGCCGTGGATCATCGCGAGCCAGAGCATCAGGAGGTCCCAGACCTGCCAGAACGGCGAGGCCCACTTGCCGGCGACGAAGCCGAAGTCGATCGCGTGGACGCCCTCGCCGACCATGAGGTTCACGAAGAGGTGCCCGAAGATCAGGACGATCAGCACGACGCCCGAGGCGCGCATGAAGACCCAGCTGTACAGCTCGTAGTTCGAGCGCGTCGTCTTCTGGCGCTTGTACGGGTCGCGGGGGGCCGCGAGCGGAGAGCTGGTGGTCGTGGTGCCCATCAGTGCCCACCTCCGAAGACGTTCATGAGGTGGCGGGGCAGGAAGCCCGCCATGGTCACGACGAACAGACCGACGACGACCCACAGCATGGTGCGCTGGTACTTGGGGCCCTTGGCCCAGAAGTCCACGAGGATGATCCGGACACCGTTGAAGGCGTGGAACACGATGGCGGCGACCAGGCCGGCCTCACCGAGTCCCATGATCACGGTCTTGTACGTGCCGATCACGGCGTCGTACGCCTCGGGCGAGACTCGTACCAGCGCTGTGTCCAGCACGTGCACGAGGAGGAAGAAGAAGATGAGCACGCCGGTCACGCGATGCGCGACCCACGACCACATGCCTTCACGGCCGCGGTACAGCGTGCCAGCAGGTGCACTGGGCACTTTAGGGGCCTCCTGTGGCGAGTTCAGGGGTGAGATATCGAGCTGGACGACGTCGTCCGCCGGTGGCCGTTCACGACCGCTCCGTCTCGAGGCTCCGAGGAGTCGGGAGGAGCGGCAGATCCAGGGCTCGCCGGAGTCCGTCGATATCCGTCTCTGGGGTTCCACCATAGTGACATCGGCGTCAGGTTGCGGACCGCCTGGGCTCCCAGGCGCCCCGCCCACCCCGGATTGTGACTCATTCCACAGGGCGCCGGGGAACTGTCGGGGGCCGGTCTCGCGGACGTCCCGGGCGGCGTCTCGACCCGTGGTCACTATGCTTCGAGCATGTCGACCACTCCTGTGCCTGCTCCTGCTCCTGCTCCCGGTGAGTCGTCCACCGACGACCGGGCCGTCCCTGGTTTCTACGCCGTGATCCCCGCGGGCGGGGCGGGGACACGGCTCTGGCCGCTGTCGCGGCGCGGCAACCCCAAGTTCCTGCTCGACCTCGCGGGCACCGGGCGCTCGCTGCTCCAGGCGACGGTGGACCGCCTGGTGCCCCTGACCGGCGAGGCGGGAATCGTCCTGGTCACGGGGCGTCAGCACGTGGCCTCGGCCAGGACGCAGCTGCCCGGGCTCGACCAGGACTCGGTGCTCGCCGAGCCGTCGCCCCGGGACTCGATGGCGGCCATCGGGCTGGCCGCCGCGGTCCTCGAGCAGCGGCACGGGGACGTGGTGATCGGCTCGTTCGCGGCAGACCAGGTCATCACGGGCCAGGCGGCGTTCGAGCAGGCCGTGCGGGAGGGCGTGGAGGCCGCCCGGGCCGGGTACGTCGTCACGATCGGCATCGCGGCGTCGCGACCGTCGACCGCCTTCGGCTACGTCCGCAGCGGGGCGCCGCTCGGTCTCGAGGGAGCACCGACGGGTCTCCACGCCGAGGGCTTCACCGAGAAGCCCGACGCGCTGACGGCCCAGCGCTACGTGCGCTCGGGGGAGTACCGCTGGAACGCGGGCATGTTCATCACGCGGACCTCGGTCCTGCTCGGGCACCTGGCCGACCAGCGCCCCGAGCTCCACGACGGGCTGCGGCGGATCGCCGCGGCCTGGGACACCCCCGAGCGCGACCAGGTGCTCGCGGACGAGTGGCCGGGGCTCGAGAAGATCGCGATCGACCATGCCGTCGCAGAGCCCGTCGCGGCCGTGGGCGGCGTCGCGGTGGTCCCGGGGAACTTCGGCTGGGACGACGTGGGCGACTTCAACTCGCTCGCCGCGCTGCTGCCTGCGGCCGACGAGTCCGGTTCCAAGGTCCTGGGTGACGCCGGTCGGGTCGTCCGGCTCGAGAGCGCGGGCTCGGTCGTGGTCCCGGCGAGCGATCGCGTCGTGACGGTCCTGGGTCTCGACGACGTCGTGGTGGTCGACACGCCCGACGCGCTCCTGGTCACGACGCGGGCGCGCGCGCAGCAGGTCAAGTCGATGGTCGACGCGGTGCGCGAGCGTGGGCTCGACGAGCTGCTCTGAGTCTTCTGGCACGCGCACACCCGGGCGGGCGTTCGCGTGCCCGGGTGAGCGGCGCCGTCGGGCCGTGGGAGGAATTCCCACGCAGCCCGACGGCGCAGCGCGGGCCGCGCGGTCCTCTCGCCGTCCGGTGCGTGACCGTCCCGCCCCGCCGTCGCAGGTCGGCGTTAGTCTCGGCGTGTGAGCACGCCTGAGGAGAGCACCCAGAACGACCGCACCCCGTCGCTGCCGTCGGGCGGCGGGCGGACCGAGGCCGGGGACCGCGTCGCGGCCGTCGCGGCCTCGCTCGCGGACGAGCTCGTCGCGATCCGGCGAGACATCCACGCGCACCCCGAGGTCTCGCGGGCCGAGACCCGCACCACGGCGCTGATCGCAGACCGCCTGCGCGCAGCCGGGCTCGTGCCGCGCCTGCTGCAGGGCACCGGGCTGGTGTGCGACGTCGGAGGAGCCGAGGGGCCCGACGGCGAGACGCGCGGGCGGGTCGCGCTGCGAGCCGACATCGATGCGCTGCCGCTCCAGGACCGCTGCGAGCTGCCGTGGGCCTCGACCGTCCCGGGGGTCGCGCACGCGTGCGGTCACGACGTCCACACGACCGTGGTGCTCGGGGCGGGCCTGGTCCTGGCCGAGCTCGCGCAGCGAGGAGAGCTCACGCGCCCCGTGCGGCTGATCTTCCAGCCCGCCGAGGAGGTCCAGCCCGGCGGCTCGCTCGACGTGATCGCGCAGGGCGGCCTCGACGGCGTCGACGAGATCTACGCGGTCCACTGCGACCCCAAGGTCGACGCCGGGCAGATCGGTACGCGCATCGGCCCCATCACCTCGGCCTCGGACGAGGTGTCGGTGACCATCACCTCGCCGGGCGGCCACACGTCGCGCCCGCACCTGACGGGCGACGTCGTCTACGCGCTCGGCCAGGTCATCACCCAGGTGCCGGCCGTGCTCGGGCGCCGGCTCGACCCGCGCTCGGGCGTCAACCTCACGTGGGGCGCGGTGCACGCCGGCTCGGCGCACAACGCGATCCCCAGCACCGGGACCGTCCGGGGGACGCTGCGCTGCCTCGACGTGCGGGCCTGGGAGTTCGCGGGCCAGGTGCTCCACGACGCGGTCGAGCAGGTCGTGGCCCCCTACGAGGTCGAGGTGACCGTGAACCACACGCGCGGCGTGCCGCCGGTCGAGAACGCCGAGGACTGCACGGGGGCGCTCGAGGCGGCCGCGCGCGACGTGCTCGGGCCGGCCTCGGTGCTGCTGACCGAGCAGTCGCTCGGCGGGGAGGACTTCGCCTGGTACCTGACCAAGGTGCCCGGCGCCATGGCGCGGCTCGGGACCCGGACGCCCGGCGGCCGCTCGTACGACATCCACCAGGGCGACCTGCAGGTCGACGAGTCGGCGATCGGTGCCGGGGTCCGGCTGCTCGCGCGCGTCGCGCTGGGCTGAGCGGGCAGGGCGGGCTCGGCGACGGGCACGGCGGGCACCCAGACCGGTCCAGCGACGGGCACGGCGGGCACCCAGACCGGTCCAGCGACGGGCACGGCGGGCACCCAGACCGGTCCAGCGGCGGCGACCGGACGGCTCCCGGCGTCCCCAGCCGTCGCCCGTCGTGGTTGCTCGACACAACCAGGTGTCCGATCCGTGGACCGAGAACGACCACGGCTGAGACGCCAGATGACGCTTCCATAACGAAGCGGCGTCGTTACCCGCAAGTAACGTCCACGATTCAAGGACGTGGCTAGTGTTCGATCCATACAGGCCGACGGACTCCGTGACCTTCCCGTGCAACGGCGCGCGGGTGGGTCCCGGTCATCTCCGTGAGGCCAACGACGAGATCGACAGGAGCTCATGGTGAAGAGAGCAACGCAGATGACCGCGCTCGCGGCGGTCGCCGCGCTGACGCTGGCCGCATGTGGCAGCGCGCCCGACGAGGGTGGCAGCACGGGAACGGCGGGAGGCTCCGAGTCGAGCTTCAAGGCCTGCATGGTGTCCGACGCCGGCGGGTTCGACGACAAGTCCTTCAACGAGTCGGGCTACAACGGCCTCATGGCTGCCGAGAAGAACCTGGGCATCCAGACCGCCACGGCGGAGTCGAAGGAGGAGTCGAACTTCGCTCCGAACATCGACAACCTGATCTCCGAGAACTGCAACATCATCGTCACGGTCGGCTTCCTGCTCGCGACCGCCACGGGCGACGCGGCCCAGGCGAACGCCGACGTCGACTTCGCGATCGTCGACTCGACGGCGCAAGACGCTGACGGCAACACGATCGAGCTCGACAACGTCAAGCCCATCAGCTTCGACACCGCCCAGGCCTCGTTCCTCGCCGGCTACCTCGCCGCGGGCATGAGCAAGACGGGCACGGTCGCCACCTACGGCGGTCTGCAGATCCCGTCCGTGACGATCTTCATGGACGGCTTCGTCGACGGCGTCGCGAACTACAACGAGACGCACGGCACCGACGTGAAGACCCTCGGCTGGAACAAGGAGACGCAGAACGGCTCGTTCGCCGGCGGCTTCGAGGACCAGTCCCAGGGCCAGCAGCTCACGCAGACCTTCATCGACCAGGGCGCGGACATCATCATGCCCGTCGCCGGTCCGGTCGGTGTCGGCACGCTCGCCGCGGCCAAGGACGCGACCGACGTCTCGGTCATCTGGGTCGACGCCGACGGCTTCGAGACCAACCCCGACTCGGGCGACCTGATCCTGACCTCGGTCCTCAAGGAGATCGGTGCGGGCGTCGAGGACGTCATCACCGCAGCCTCCGAGGACGAGTTCTCGAACGAGCCCTACGTGGGCACGCTCGAGAACGGCGGCGTGGACATCGCGCCGTACCACGACTTCGAGTCCAAGGTCCCGCAGGAGCTCAAGGACGAGATCGACCAGCTCCGCAAGGACATCATCGACGGCACCATCGTCGTGGAGTCCCCGAGCTCGCCGTGACCTGACGCTGTACCTCGT
>NZ_JBHXBO010000037.1:0-24163 GCF_042726775.1 Oerskovia sp. NPDC060287 | reverse complement strand
TGGAGGACCACCTGCGCGAGCAGGTCGCCGACCTGACCGCGACCGGCCTCGACGACGACGAGGCGTTCCTCGTCGCGGTCAAGCGCATGGGCAACCTCGACGAGGTCTCGCGCGAGTTCGCCCGCGAGCACTCCGACCGCCTGTGGAAGCAGCTCGTCCTGGTCCCCGACGCGGCCGCGGTGGGCGGCGGCTCACCGCGCTGGCGCGAGCTCGCGGTCGTGCTCGCGCTCGCCGTCGGCGCGGGGATCGCGGTCAAGGTCGCCGCGGAGACCATCAGCGACGAGACGGTCCTGCTGCGCAACGTCAGCCTGCTCGTCTTCCCCTTCCTCGCTGGGTACTTCGCGTGGAAGCGCCGCCTCACGTGGGGCGTGGGCGCCATGCTCGCGATCCCGTTCGCGGTGCTCGCGGTCGTCCTCAACGTCTACCCCTTCGCGCCCGAGGGCTCGACCCTGCTGCTCGCGGCCCTGCACGCCCCGGTCGTCCTGTGGGCCCTCGTCGGGGTCGCGTACGTCGGCGGGCGCTGGCGCTCGGACAGCGGACGCATGGACTTCGCCCGCTTCACGGGCGAGCTCGCGATCTACTTCACGCTCCTCGCGCTGGGCGGCGGTGTGCTGCTCGGCCTGACGTTCGGGACGCTGAACCTCGTGGGGATCGATCCCGAGCCGTTCTTCGAGGGCTGGGTCCTGCCGTTCGCCGTCCCGGGCGCGCTCGTCGTCGCCGCGTGGCTCGTCGAGGCCAAGCAGGACGTCGTCGAGAACATCGCCCCGGTCCTCACGCGCGTCTTCACCCCGCTGACCGTCGTCATGCTGCTCGTGCTCTTCGTGGTGCTCGCGACCGCCGGATCGCTGCTCGACACCGACCGCGGCCTCCTCATCCTCATGGACGCGATCCTCGTCCTCGTGCTCTGCCTGCTCCTCTACTCGGTCTCGGCACGCGACCCGCTCAGCCCGCCGCACCTGTTCGACGGGCTGCTGCTCGTCCTGGTCGTCGCGGCGCTCGCGGTCGACGCCGTGGCGCTCACCGCGATGCTGACCCGCATCGCCGAGTTCGGCTTCAGCCCCAACAAGGTCGTGGCCCTGGGCCTCAACGTGCTGCTGCTCGTGCACCTCGTGGGCTCGGCCCTCCTGCTGACCGGGTTCCTGCGGGGGCGGCGGCCGTTCGCGGCCCTCGGCCGGTGGCAGACGCAGTTCCTGCCGGTGTACGCGGTGTGGGCCGCGGTCGTGGTCGTGGTCTTCCCGCCCGTGTTCGGGTTCGTCTGACCCGTCGCCGTCGCCGTCGCCGTCGCCGTCGCCGTCGCCTCGGCGGCGGCCCGGCAGCGGCCCCGCTCCGGCCCCTTCGGCCCGCCGTCGTAGTCTCGGAGGATGACCGACGACGCTCTGGTCGACTGGCTCCTCGACGCGGACCCCGCACTGCGGTGGCGGGTCGAGCGCGACCTCGTCCGAGCCCCCGACGAGGTCTGGCAGCAGACACGGTCCCGCGTCGCGACCGAGGGCTTCGGTGCTCGTCTGCTCTCGCTGCAGGACCCGGACGGGCAGTGGGCGGGTGGTGCGTTCTTCCCCGCCGGCTTCGACATGGACGGCCCCGAAGCCCGGTCCGGCGCCGGTCAGCCCTGGACGGCGACGACCTGGTCGTTGAACGCGCTGCGGGAGTGGGGACTCGACCCGGCGGTCCTGCGCGAGCGCCGGACCGCCGAGCTCCTGGCGCAGAACAGCCGCTGGGAGTACGACGACCTGCCCTACTGGGGCGGGGAGGTCGACTGCTGCATCAACGCGTGGACCCTGGCGAACGGCGCGTGGCTCGGTGCCGACGTCGCGCCCCTCCTCGACGCGATGCTCGCGGTGCGCATGGCCGACGGCGGCTGGAACTGCGAGTGGGTCGAGGGCTCGGTCCGGTCCTCGTTCCACTCGACCCTCAACGTCGTCAAGGGACTCCTGGCGCACCAGGCCGCGACGGGCGGTACCGACGAGACGCGCGAGGCACGGCGCTCAGCCGAGGAGTACCTCCTGCGTCGGGACCTGTTCCGCCGCGAGTCGACGGGAGAGCCCGTCGCGCCCTGGGTGCGGTACTTCACCTACCCGTACCGCGCGTTCTACAGCGTGCTCAACGCGGCCGTCCACCTCCGCGAGGCGTCGCTGCTCGACGGCACGCCCCCGGACCCTCGCATGGCCGAGGCGATCGGGATGATCCGGGCAGCTCGGCAGGCAGACGGGACCTGGCTCCAGTCGCCGCGGCACCCGGGCACGGTGTGGTTCGAGGTCGACGCGCCGGCAGGTGAGGCCTCGAGGTGGCTGACCCTCGACGCGACCCTCGTGCTCGCCTGGTGGGACGGACGCTAGCGCCGCGCTCCGTCGTCGGGCTCGCCGTGCTCGCCGGGCAGCCGAGACGCCCGGCCGCTCGTCCCACGGACGGACTTCCTTCCTCTCCCCCGGTGTGTGACAGTGGGCCGGATGCTCCGGTGCACCCCCCGATCGCACCGCAGGACCCTGGAGGAACCATGACCGACGTGCACGTGCCCGTCGCCGCCGACCATGTCGTGACCGTCGACGACGAGGGGACCCGCACCGGGACCTTCGCGCGCAGCGCCGTCCACACCACCGAGACGCCGCTGCACCTCGCGTTCTCCTGCTACGTGGTCGACGGCGCCGGCCGCCTCCTGGTGACTCGTCGCGCGTTGTCCAAGCGCACGTGGCCCGGGGTGTGGACCAACTCGTTCTGCGGCCACCCGCGCTGGACCGAGACGACCGAGGAGTCGATCGTGCGCCACGCCGCGCACGAGCTGGGGCTCGAGATCACGGGGCTCGAGGTCGCCGTACCGGGGTTCCGGTACCGGGCCGTGGACGCGTCGGGCGTGGTCGAGAACGAGATCTGCCCCGTGTACGTCGCGCGCGCCGCGGGGGACGTCACGGCCAACCCGGACGAGGTCGCCGAGCTCGCGTGGGCCGAGCCCGGTGCGCTGGGGAGCGCGGTCGACGCCACCCCGTGGGCGTTCAGCCCGTGGATGGTCCTGCAGGTCGCGGCGCTGCGGGACGCGGCGAGCGGGCCCGACGGCGCCGTCTCACCCCTGCTGGCAGAGGTCGCCTCGGCCCTGGGCTGAGCAGGCCGGCGGGCCGGGGTGCCCGGCCCGCCCTGGGCTTGCCGCCGACCCGCCCGCTCAGGCCCGTCCGCGCGACCGGGCGGGAAGCTCAGCGCGCGCCGGCCCGGACCTGCAGGCTCGTGGAGCGCAGGCGCTCGGGCAGGTGGAGGTGGTCGGCGTCCGCGACGCTCACGCGCAGGCGCCGGGCGGGCAGCGCGTGCGGCAGCGTGAGGTCGGCCCCCGGCTGGCCCGAGAGGCGCAGCGCGGCGGCGAGCTCGTG
This sequence comes from Oerskovia sp. NPDC060287, assembly GCF_042726775.1. NCBI lineage: Bacteria > Bacillati > Actinomycetota > Actinomycetes > Micrococcales > Cellulomonadaceae > Oerskovia > Oerskovia sp. NPDC060287. Next base: position 20,810 of record NZ_JBHXBO010000037.1, on the reverse strand, counting down.
CACCAGGACCTCCTGGCGGTGGGAGTCGCGCACCGAGAAGACCCACAGGTCCTGACGGTCGGGCTGGGGTCGCCAGGTCCCGGTCCGCGTGAAGGCTCGGGAGACCTCGGCCGTGGGCCCGACGAACGTGACCGAGCGCAGCGACCACAGCGCGGTGCGGTTGGTCGCGGACGCTCCCTGGTCTGCCTTGAGCAGCGACACGGGGCGCTGGGTCCCGACGATCGCGGCCACGCTCGGTGCCACGACGTCCGCGTAGGGCACGGCGTAGGGGCTCAGGAACGGACCGAACGAGCCGACCACGAGCCCTCGTTCCAGCACGAGGAGCTTCTCGCTCGCGACGAACCGCAGGATCACGGCCAGGACGAGTCCCATGCCCAGCGCGAAGACCGCGACCTGCAGGAGGCTCCCGTTGAACGCCACGACGGCGACGACGAGCGCGAAGACCCCCGCCACGATCCCGATCCCACGCGCCGACAGGGTGCACGACTCGACGTGGCGCAGCTCGCCGAGGGTGGGCCGGTGCCGCTCGGCGACGTCACGGACCTTGCGGGTCGGGCGGTGGCTCGACGGCGAGAGGAGGGGCATCGGCGGGGCGCTCCGAGGGCTCGTGCGGGACGGGGTCGTGCTGCGGTCCCGCAGCCGCGCCGATGCTATCCGACAGGCAGGATTCCCTACCGGGCGTGCCGTTTCGACTGTGCCCGCGCCAACGGGTGACAATCGACGCATGTCAGCAGCCGGATCCCTCCCCGTCCCCGACCCCGCAGCGTCGTTCGAGGCGCACGTCGAGTGGGCCCGGGCGACGCCGGTCGAGGGGTTCGACCTGACACCGATCGACGACCGCTGCGTCGAGGACCCGTTGCCCTGGGACTACCTTGTGCTGGCGCGCGAGCTCGTCGGGAGCGGCCGGGGCCCGGTCCTGGACCTGGGCACGGGCGGCGGGGAGGCGTTCTCGTCGCTCGCGCCCCTCCCCGAGGGCTCGGCAGCGACCGAGGGCTGGCCCCCGAACGTCCCCGTGGCCCGACGGCGCCTCGAACCCCTGGGTGTGGACGTCCGGCAGGTGGGGAGCAGCAAGGGCGAGGGCCTCATGCTCCCGTTCCTCGACGGCCGGTTCGCGGTCGTCCTGGACCGGCACGAGGAGTTCGAGGCCTCGGAGGTGCTGCGGGTCCTGGAGCCCGGGGGCGTGTTCATCACGCAGCAGGTCGACAGCCGCGACGGGATCCGGCTCAACACCGCGCTCGGCGCGGACCTGCCGTGGGACCCGGACGACGTGACGATCGAGGGCGTGGCGGCCGAGCTGGCCGAGGCCGGGTTCGTGATCGACGTGGCCCGCGAGCACGTGGGGACGCGCCACTTCCACGACCTGAGCTCGCTGCTCTGGTACCTCAAGGTCATCGCGTGGCAGGTCCCGGAGATCGCGAGCCTCTCCCCCGAGGCGGTCGCGAGGTTCGAGGCACCGCTGCGGGCGCTGCACATGCACTTCGCGGCGGGCAACGAGTTCGTCGACGAGGCTCCCCGCTTCCTCGTGGTGGCGCGCAAGCCGTTCTGAGCCCGGGGCGGCGGAACCCCTCGGAGGACGTGACCGAGCGTGCTCGGGGTGCGCTCCGTCGTCGGGCTTCTTGGGCATGAAGAAGCCCGCGGGCTGGTGGATCTCTCCACCCGTCGCGCTGGACGAGGGCGCGACGCCCGCGGGCTCCGGTGGTTGCTCGGTTCTCGCTGGTCGTGGGTGACCTGACGGTCACCTGTCGGCCGCGGGTTCCTCGCAAGGTCCGTCGCTCGATGGCACGACTAGCGTGCAACCACCTCATGTGTCCGAAGATTCTTCACTTCGTGGACCACCTCCTTTCCCATGTGCCGACGACGCTACGCCTGCTCTCCGAGGCTGCCAAGACAATTTCTCCCACGGCTCAGCGGGCCGTCGCGTCGGGCTCGGGAGCGGGAGTCGTCGGCGTGCGCGACGAGGCCCCGCCCTGGTCGACGCCCTCGCGCCGGGAGGCCGCGACGACCCGCGACGAGCACAGCAGGCCCAGGAGCAGGAACCCCGCCGCGACGTACAGCGAGACGCGCGTGCCGTCGCTGAAACCCTCGGACAGCGCGTCGACGACCTCGGGCGTCTTCTCTCCGAACTGGCTCCTGGTGCCCTCGGCGCGCAGCTGCGGGACCGTCCCGCCCGCCGACTGCTGGGTCGCTTCGGCGACCTGCGTCGCGACCGTGGGCGGGACGCCGTCGACCTTCTCGAGCGCGGGCGGGACCGAGGTCGAGAGGCCGATCGCGAGGGCGGCCCCGATGAACGCCGTGCCCAGGGCCGAGCCGAGCTGGCGCGCGGTCGACTGCGTCGCGGACGCCTGGCCGGACTCCTCCTCGGGGACGTCGACGAGCGTCGTGCCGGTGAGCTGCGCGGACGCGAGCCCCAGGCCCAGGCCGTAGATCACGAGCAGGGCCGCGATGAGCCACGACGACACGGTCGGCGTCACGACGAGCGCGACCGCGAGCACCCCGACGACCTCGAGCACGAGGCCCAGGACGATCGTGCGGGGCGACCCGATCGCGGCTGCGAGGTGACGGGCCATGGCGCCCGAGAAGAACGCACCCGCAGCCATGGTCGCGAGCACCACGCCCGCGCCCAGGCTGGTCAGCCCCAGGATGTTCACGAGGTAGAGCGGCAGCACGAAGATCAGGCCGAACTCGCCGATCGCGACGAGCATCGCGGTGAGGTTTCCCCAGCGGAACGTCGCGACCCGGAAGAGCGTGAGGTCGAGCAGGGCCGAGCGTGCGATCCGGGCGCGGTGGCGCTCCCAGAGCGCGAACAGGACGAGGAACAGCACGCCGATCGCCCCGATCACGGGCACGGGCGAGACGGGGGCGTCGGTCCCCCAGACCGCCCCGAAGACCTTGAGGTCGGCCTTGGGCGCCCACCAGCCGAGGGACTGTCCCTCGATGAGCGCGAACACGACCGCGCCGAACCCGAGCGCGCTCGTGAGGAGGCCGACCACGTCGAGCCCCGGCACCGTGATGTGCGCGCGGGTCTCGGGGACCACGAGGAGCGCCCCGATGACGACCGCGACCCCGATCGGGATGTTGACGAGGAAGATCCACGGCCACGTGAACGACGTCGTGAGCCAACCACCGAGGAGCGGCCCGACCGCGGCCATGCCCGAGATCACCGCGCCCCAGATGCCGAACGCGACCGCCCGGTCCTTGCCGCGGAACGTCGCATTGACGGTCGAGAGCGTCGCAGGGAGGACGAACGCGCCGCCGACCCCCTGGACGAGGCGCGCGACGATCAGGGTCCCGGCGTCGTCGGCCTGGGAGGCCAGGATGCTGCCGCCGAGGAAGACCACGACGCCCACGAGGAGCAGGTTGCGTCGACCGAGCCGGTCGCCCAGGCGGCCCGCGGTCAGCAGGAGCGCCGCGAACACGACCGAGTAGGACGCGTTGACCCACTGCGCGTCGTTGAGGTCGAGGTGCAGGTCCTCGATGATCGTCGGGAGCGCGACGCCCACGATCGTCCCGTCGAGCACGATCATCGACAGCGCGGTCGCGAGGACGAACAACCCGGCCCACCGGTGGTCGCTCTTCCCGCCCGTGGCCTGGGCCCGGTCCGGTGCGGCGGAGGACCCGCCCGACTCGTTCGACTGCGCGCTCATGGACGCTCCTTCGAGTGCGGGGCGGTGCGCTGCCCCCTGGGTGTGCGGTCAGGCGGGGAGCAGGTGGTCCCACTCCTCGGGGTAGTCGTCGAGCCACGAGGCGAGGGACCGGGCAGGCCGTCCGGCGAAGCGTTCGACGACGTCGCTCACCACGGACAGGTCGCCCGCGGCGATCGCTGTGTAAGACGAGACCCAGCCGTCGACCTCGAAGGGCGGCGCGGCGTAGACGGCCCGCGACGCGTACGCCTCCTCGACGGTCTCCGGGTGGTACGTGATGCTGCGGCCCGTGACCTCGGACAGGAGGGTCGCCACCTCGGTCAGCGTGAGCGCCTCGGGGCCCGTGAGGTCGTAGGCCTTGCCGTCGTGCTGCGCGGGGCGCTCGTCGAGGAGGATCGCCGTGGCGACGTCGGCGATGTCGTCGTGCGAGACCGAGGACAGGCGTCCGTCGCCCCCGGGGCCGCGGATCACGCCGTCGTCCCCGACCATGTGGACCAGGCCCTGGTGGTACAGGTTGTCGCGCAGGAACGTGTGCTTGAGGCCCGTGCCCTTGATGTACTCCTCGGTGTGCCAGTGGTCGCGTGCGAACGTGAACGTGGCCTCGGGGGCCGCGCCGAGGAACGACACGTAGACGATGCGCTCGACGCCGGCGGCCACCGCGGCGTCGACGGCGGCGCGGTGCTCCTCGACCCGGTTCGGTGCCTCGCGGGCCGAGACCAGGAAGACCGAGCTCGCGCCCTGGAAGGCGCGGACCATGTTCGGGGTGTCGATGTAGCCGGTCGTGACGGCGACCTCGGACTCGGGCAGCGGCTCGCCGTCGGGCAGCCGTGGTGCGCGCGTCGCGTCGCGCACGACGAGGCGCTGCCGCGCGCCCTCGGCGGCCAGCCGCAGCGCGAGCTTGGAGCCCAGCCGCCCGCTGGCCCCGGTCACGGCGACGAGCCCCCTGTCGGTCCTGATGGTCATGCGTCCACGGTAGGCCGGGCGGAGGGGAACCGCCTGGGGGCGCCTCCGCGGCCCCGCCCGTGGGGGCCAGAGGACCGTGGCCGGCGTGCCTCCGGCACACTGGAGGCGTGACGACACCGACCACTCCTGCTCCCGGGGGCGACCGCGGGACCCACGACGCCGCCCGCACGGCGACGCCGGACACCCACCGGCCCTACCGCGTCATGACGGTCTGCACGGGCAACATCTGCCGCTCCCCCATGGCCGAGATCGTGCTGCGCGACCGCTTCGAGGCCGCGGGCCTCGGCGGACGGGTCGTCGTGGACTCGACGGGCATCAGCTCCGAGGAGCACGGCAACCCCGTGGACCGGCGTGCGCGGCGCGTCCTGGCCGAGCACGGGTACGACACGGGCGAGGGGCACCACGCCCGTCAGGTCCGCCCCAGCGACGTCGTCTCGCGCGACCTCGTGCTCCCCATGACCTCGCAGCACGCCCGCGCGCTGCGGCGCCTGCACGGCGACGGGAACGTCCGCATGTACCGGTCGTTCGACCCGGCGGCCCCTGTCGTGGCCCCCGAGCACGCCGCGCGCGACGAGCACCTGCTCGACATCGACGACCCCTGGTACGGCGGCAGGCAGGACTTCGAGGACTGCCTGGCACAGGTCGAGGCCGCGGCCGACGGGATCGTGGAGTACGTCCGCGAGCAGCTGGCCCGGCGTCCGTAGCGGCTGCGCTCCGACCTGCTAGCCGCTCCGCCCGAACCACCCGCGCACGGTGTCACGCACCGTCCCGGCAGCCCTCCCGGCCCACCGCGCCGGCGCCCAGCCGTCCGGCGCCGCGTCCTCCTCGGGGGGCGGGGGTCGGTCGGGCACGTAGCCGCGCACCCACGTCGCGATGTCCTGGTAGGCCTCGGCCCGCACGGGCGGGGCCGAGAGCACGACGTCGTGCAGTGCCCCGTCGATCCGCGTGAGCGTGACCTGGCTCCCCAGGTCGGTCGAGCGTCGAGCGATCCCCACCACGTCGAGCGCGGTGTCGCTGCGCATCATCTCGGGGGACCACGTGGGGAGCAGGGTGCTGCGCGCGGAGAGCAGCACGAGCACGGGGACCGCGATCCCGAGACCGCGCTCGACGGTCCCCTGCCCGCGCAGGATCGCGGTCAGCCAGGCCGGGTGCGTGGGGAAGCCGCGCACGGGCCGCCACGCGAGGTCGTAGTCCCACTCGCCGTCGAGCGTCCGGGACACCGAGCGCGTGTAGAAGCCGAGGTCCACCTGGGGAAGGGGCGCTCGCGGGTCGATCCGCGCCTGGAGCTCGAGCGCGGGCGCGAGCACCTTGCGCCCGATCCCGCGGGCCTGGAACTCGAGCCAGGGGCTGTTGAGCACCAGGGCCGCGACGCGGTCCTGGTGCCGCGCGGTCCACAGGCTCAGGGTCAGACCTCCGGTCGAGTGCGCCATGAGCACCAGGTTGCGCTCGTGCTTGGGACGGTCCGCGGTGAGGATGCCGTGGCCCATCGCGGTGAGCGCGGCCTCGATGTCCTCGTCGTACGTCGCGAGGTCGGTGACGAACCCGGGGGTCTGGCCGGGGCGCAGGCTGCGCCCGTACTTGCGCAGGTCGAGCGCGAAGAACCGCGCCCCCTGGGCCTCCCAGAAGTCCGCGAGCTCGGTCTGGAAGAAGTAGTCGGACCAGCCGTGCACGTACAGGACGTCGATCCCGCGGTCGGCGACCAGCGGGTCGCGGGACTCCCGGGGGTCGGCCGCGGAGCCGCCGCCCGCCCGACGGCGTCGCACGAGCGTCGCGACCACCTCGCCCTCGTCGTCGGGCGTGAGGGGCAGGGTCAGCTGCTCGAACCCGTCGAGCACATCGGGCTGCCAACCGGTGGTCTCGGTGGGCCGGGCGTCGGGTTCGGGCATGTCCCGAGGGTAGGAGCCGGGGTGCGGGGGCGCGCGGTGGGAGGGGGTGAGTCAGGTCTCGTCGTCGTCCCGCCGTACCCGACGGCGCCACCACCGCCGGGTGGGTTCGTCGCCCGCGGCACGCCTCGCCCCGGGCGCGGCGTCCGCGGAGGTGCGGGACGCCGTCGGGCCGGTGGCGCTGCCGGCCGTGCGACGCTCGCGCCACAGCGACACCTCCTCCTCGACGTCCCGCAGCGGCGTGACCACGGGAGGACCGCCCAGGAGCTGGCGCCGCGCGTCGACCACGCGGGCGTTGAACTCCTCGACCACCTCGCGCACCGACTCCTCGGAGAACTGGCGGTCGAGCTGGTCGCGCAGGCGGGCGTCGTCGGCCCGGAGCTGGGCCGGGGGCAGGACGCCCGTGATCTGCTCGCGCTCGACCAGGTTCTTGAGCCACCAGTCGGGGTCGTGGTGAGAACCCAGCCCCGGGATGGGCTTGCCCGCGAGCGGCAGGTCGTCGAACTCGCCGCGCGCCATGGCCTGCCGCACGAGCTCGTCGACCCACTGACCCCGGTTCTCGAGCGGCAGCCGGGGGCGTCCCGGCTCGGCGGGTTCCGCGGCCTCGTCCTCGGGACCGTCCTCGTGCGCGCCTTCCGCGGACTCGCGCGCGGCCTCACGGTCGACGCGGTACTGCGCGGCCCGGCGTACCGGGTCGTCCTCGGTCATGGGTTCCTCCCTGCTGCCGGCCCGTGAACGGCGCACTCCCACCGCTCGCCGTCCTCCTATCCTCGCCGTTCCGCACGCTCGCGGTGAAGAGGCGCACGGGTACCGGGGGCGGGCAGGACCGGCTGCACGGGACCGCGACCGTCGGTCGAGGTTGTACGCTGGGCCGCCGCGCTCCGACAGGTGGCGTGCTCGTGCCCGGTGATGAAGCCGCCGGGACAGGCCCGGCAGCGTGCTGCCGCGAACGGCCCGCACCCGCGGGAGGTGGAGCTGCAATGACACAGAGCACCGACGAAGAGCTTCTCGGACCGGCCGAGGCGATCGACCTCGAGAACTGCGCCCGAGAACCCATCCACGTCCCGGGCCGGATCCAGCCGCGCGGGGTCCTGCTGGTGGTTCGCGAGCGCGACGGCCTGGTGGTCCAGTGCTCCGCCACCGTGCGCGAGCTCCTGGGAAGGGCGCCGGAGGACGTGGTCGGCACCCACCTGCGGGACGTGCTCGGCCCGCAGGACGGGACCAGGCTGCTCGACCACGCCGCGCGGCACCAGGACCTGGCCCCGCACAACCCCGTCGAGATCCGCACGGGGGCCGGTGGCGTGGTCCCGACCGACGCGATCCTGCACCGTCCACCGCTCCCGGCCGACGCCGAGCCCGTCGTCGTGGTCGAGCTCGAGCCGGCCGTCGTGCGGCCCCTGAGCTTCCCCAACACGTACCAGGCCGTGCGCACGGCGCTCGCGGACCTCGACCGGGCGTCGACGCTCGACTCGCTGTTCACGACCGCGGCCGAGCACGTGCGTCGCCTCACGGGCTTCGACCGCGTGATGATCTACCGGTTCGACGCCGACCACAACGGCGAGGTCGTCGCCGAGGCCAAGCGCGAGGACCTCAACTCGTTCTACGGGCTGCACTACCCCGCGACCGACATCCCCCGCCAGGCCCGGGCGCTGTACGAGAAGAGCTGGATCCGCCTGATCGACGACGTGGACTACGTCCCGAGCGACGTCGTCCCCACGACCCTCCCGACGACCGGCGAGCCGCTCGACCTCACGTACTCGACCCTGCGCAGCGTCTCCCCCATCCACCTCGAGTACCTGCGGAACATGGGCGTGGGCGCCTCGATGTCGATCTCGCTGCTGCGCGACGGGAGGCTGTGGGGCCTCATCGCGTGCCACCACTACTCCGGACCGCACCATCCGTCCTACGCCGTGCGCGCTGCTGCGGAGTTCCTGGGATCGGCGCTCTCGGTGCTGCTCGTGGCGCAGAGCGAGGAGGACAGGCTGGTCGCGTCGCGGGCCTCGTCACGGCTCCTCGCCGGTCTCGTCGCCGACAGCCGCGACGAGGACACCTCGCTCGTCGAGGCCATCACGGCCGACGACCGGCTCCTCGACCTCGTGGACGCCGACGGCGTCGTCGTGCTCGCCGAAGGACGGTCGGCGTCGCTCGGTCGGGTGCCGGACGAGGAAGGGGTCGCGCTGCTCGTCGGGTGGCTCGCGGGCCTGCTCTCCGAGACCGCCGACGAGGTGGTGGCGGTCGACTCGTTGCGCGTCGCGGCCCCGGAGATCGCCGACCTGCTGCCCGACGCCGCGGGGGTCCTCGGGGTGCTCCTGAGCGACGGCCAGGCCGTGGTCTGGCTCCGCGACGAGGTGCTGCGCAGCGTCGACTGGGGCGGCGACCCGCACAACAAGGCCATCGCGCTGAGCGAGGGCGACACGGTCCGGCTCAGCCCTCGCAAGTCGTTCGACCGCTGGCGCGAGGTCGTGAGCGGCCACAGCGAGCCCTGGGCCGAGGACGCGGTCGAGAGCGCGGGAGCCCTGCGCAGCCACCTCGTCGAGGCGCTCTACCTGCGCGGGCGCCGGGACGTGCGGGCGGCCGAGGCACTCCAGCGCAGCCTCCTCCCCGCGTCTCTCCCGGAGGCGCCGGGCTGGGCCGTGGCCGCACGCTACGAGCCTGCCGGCGGCGGCTTCGTCGGCGGAGACTGGTACGACGCCCTCATGCTGCCCTCGGGGGCGCTCGCGCTGGTCGTCGGGGACGTCACCGGTCACGGGCTCCAGGCCGCCGCGTCGATGGGACAGCTCCGCAACACGCTGCGCGCCGCGCTCGTGCGCGCAGGGACTGCGCAGGGTGCGGTCGAACAGCTCGCGGAGACCGTGCAGTGGACCATGCCCGGGCAGATCGCCACGCTCGTGGTCGCGGTCGTGGACCTCACGACGGGTGCGGTCGAGTACGTCACGGCCGGCCACCCGCCGCCGTTCTTCCTGGTCCCGGGAGAGGGCGTCGTGTGGGGCCGGCTGCTGGGCGGCCCACCGCTCGGGCTGCCGTCCCGCGAGGTCGTCGCCGGGACCACCACGATCGGTCCGGGCGGCGCGCTGGTGCTCTACAGCGACGGGCTCTTCGAGCGACGCGACGAGTCGCTCAAGGCAGGCCTGCGCCGGCTCGCCGGCACGTTCGCCGAGCACGTGGGCGACATCGACGCCGTGCTCCGCTCGACGCGCGATCCCGAGTCCGAGGACGACGCGACCCTGCTGGTGCTGCGTCGTCGGGCCGGGGACGTCGAGGCCTGACCCGCAGGCCGCACGGACCGGCCTCCGTGCTGCCGAGGCGCCCGGCTCAGGGGACGGCCGCTGCGGGGACCGCGGGCGACGACGCCTCGCGAGCCCCGCCGAGCCTCGCCCACACGTGCTTGCCCTCGGCGACGAACCAGCCCACGTCGAGCGCGAGCCGTTGCGCCAGGAGAAGGCCGAACCCGCCGTCGCCCGGGAGCCGGGGCGCGGCCACCACGGGGGCCCGGCTCGTGTCCTGGTCGATCACGTCGACGATGAACTCCTCGCCGTCGGTGAGGAGCTGGACCGTGGTCGGCGGGCGGCCGTGGCGCAGCGCGTTCGTGGCGAGCTCGCTCGCGACCAGGACGATCTTCTCGGACACCTCGGCCATCGCGCCGTCGGGGGCCAGCGGACGTCCGGTCAGCTCCTGGTGCAGCGACGTGCGCAGCATCGAGAGCTCGTCGATCGAGTCGAGCTGCCAGACGCGGACCACGCGGAAGGTCTCGGGCGGACGGGACGAGGGGATCGTGGTGTCCATGGGGTTCCTCCGTGGGTTCCGGGCGGGGCCGGCGGGTCGTGGTGCGGGGCGTGCTGCGGACGACGCCGTGGCCGGGGGTGGCCGTGGCGACGGGACGGTCAGTCGACGATCGTGAACTGCGAGATGACGCCGCTGATCTCCAGCAGGTCCCGGATGCGCTCCGGGACCCCGACCAGGACAGGCGGCTCGCCACCACCGAGGACCGAGAGGTAGAGCAGGCGCAGGCCTCCCGAGTCCATGAAGGTGACCTGGCCGAGGTCGATCGTGATCGGCCCCTCGGCTCGCTCGACCGAGCGGGCGAGCTCAGCCTCCGAACGGTCCTGGACCGCGGCGTCGACCTCTCCCCACATGGTCCACCGAGGACCGGGCTCGTCGATCCGTACTCCACCTTGCATCGTCTGCTCCTGCACCGATCGCCTCTCGCTCGTCTCGTGCGGGACTCGTCGTCACCCGAGGGACGGGGACCCGTGCCAGGTTACGGAAGATCTGGCCGCGCCACTTCCGGGGGCGCGTCCCGTCACGGGACCTGCACACCTCGACGGGCCCCAGGACGCCCGGGATCCCGGGCATGATGGCCTCATGAAGGTCTCGCGCAGGTCGCACGTCCCCCCGTTCGCCGTCATGGAGGTCCTCGCTGCGGCCAACGCGCGCCGCGACGCGGGCGAGTCCGTGCTCAACCTGTGCGCCGGGGAGCCCGCGACGGGGGCCTCGGACGTGGTGCGGCGCCGAGCGATCGACCTCCTCGAGTCGGGCGACCTGGGCTACACCGAGGCCATGGGCGTGCCCGCGCTGCGCCAGGCCATCGCCGCCCACTACGGGCGGACGTACGGGGTGGACGTCGACCCGGCGAGGGTCGCGGTCACGACCGGGTCCTCGGGCGGGTTCATGCTCGCGTTCCTCGCGGCGTTCGACGCCGGGGACCGGGTCGCGCTCGCGCGGCCCGGGTACCCGGCCTACCGGAACATCCTCGCGGCCCTCGGGTGCGAGGTCGTCGAGCTCGACTGCGGCCCCGAGACGCGCTACCAGCCCACGGTCTCCCAGCTCATGGAGGCCTACTACGAGGGCGGGCTCGACGGGCTCGTGATCGCGAGCCCGGCGAACCCGACGGGGACCATGATCCCGCCGGCCGAGCTGGCAGCGCTCTCGGCGTGGTGCACCGACCACGACGTCCGCCTGATCAGCGACGAGATCTACCACGGGATCGTCTACGCCGACCCGGCCTCACCGGCCGGGGAGACCGCGACCGCGGCGCAGTACCTCGACGACGGCGCGGTCGTCGTCAACTCGTTCTCGAAGTACTGGGCCATGACGGGCTGGCGGCTCGGGTGGCTGCTGCTGCCCGAGGACCTCGTGGGAGCGGTCGACGCGCTCGCGGGCAACATCGCGCTGAGCCCGCCCGCGCTCGCCCAGCACGCAGGCGTCGCGGCCTTCTCGCCCGAGGGGTACGCGGCCGCGGCGGAGAACGTCGCCCGGTACGCGGACTCGCGCGCGCTCGTGCTGGACCGGCTCGACGACCTGGGCTGGGACCCGGTCGCCCCGGCGGACGGCGCGTTCTACGTCTACGCGAACGTCGCGGCGTCGGGGCTCGACTCGGTCACATGGTGCGAGCGGCTGCTCGCCGACACGGGGGTCGCGCTCACGCCCGGCACGGACTTCGACGGCGTGCGCGGGGGCGAGTGGGTCCGGTTGTCGTTCGCGGCCGCGCCCCAGGTCGTGGCCGAGGCCGTCGACCGGATCGTGGCGTGGCGCGCGGCGGGGTACCGGCGGGCGTGACGGGCGTCAGGCCGCCAGGTCCACCGAGCGCACCTGAGCGGCGGGCACCTCGAGGGGCACGACGACGGCCTGGGTCGCGCGACGCCGTCGGGCCTTGACGAGCACCACGATGGCCTGACCGCCGATCACGATCCACACCACGTTCGCGACCGCCGACGGCCACACGCCGTTGACCGCGGCGACCAGGCACATGAGCCCGGCGCCGACGAAGTTCGTGAGCTGGAACCGCAACGAGTCGCCCGACCAGCGGCCACGCGTGACCATCGCGTACGCGGTGACCGCGGCGATCGCACCGACCCATCCGAGCGGGGTCACGACCATGTCGACGAGGGAGGGGGAAGCGGACATGGCGGTCTCCGGGCAGGGGTCACGAAGGGATCGGGGAGGGGGGACCTGGTGGGAGCTGCGACGCTGCAGCGACCAGGGGGATCGTGGGCGCCAGCCCCTTTTGAGGAGGACCGGCCGGCGCCACGTCACAAGTGTGGCCCCGAAAATCATTCAGCACAATTGAAGAACTCTGACGTGGCCGTTTAGCATCTCTACATGGCCACGGACCCACGAAGACTTGGTTTCCTGCTTGCCGTGCACCGAGCCGGAGGTGTCCTGGCTGCGGCCGACATGCTGCACGTGACGCCCTCTGCCGTGTCTCAGCAAATAGCGCGTCTGGAGGCCGAGGAGGGCATCCAGGTCCTCGACCGCGGACCCCGGGGCGTGACCCTCACGCCCGCAGGCCGCATCCTGGCCGACGCGGCAGAACGCATCGAGGCCGAGATGGTCGAGGCCCGCAAGGCCATCGTCGCGATGAGCGAGGAGATGACGGGCACGGTGTCCGTCGGCTCGTTCCAGACGGCCATCCGCGCGGTCGTCGGCCCGACCTTCGCATCCCTCGAGACGCGCTACCCGGGCGTCGAGCTCGACGTCCAGGAGCTCGAGCCCGCCGACGCGCTCCGGCTGCTGCGCACGGGCGACCTGGACGTCGTGCTCCTCGAGCGCGACGAGGATGCCGACTCCCCCGCCCCCCGCGGCATGCGTGAGGTCCCGCTGCTCGACGAGCCGTGGCGCGTCGTCGTGCCCGCGACGTTCCCCACGCCCGCACGCCTCGACGACGTGAGCGACGCCGTCTGGCTGGGCCCCGAGCCCACCACGGCCGCGGCGCGCGCCCTGCGCCGCCTCTCGCGCACGCTCGGCACGACCCTGCGCACACGCCACTCGTACTACGACTTCGACGTCGCGCTCGCGCTCGTCGCAGCCGGGCAGGGCGTCGCGATGCTCCCGGCGCTCGCGGTCCAGGGAGAGATGCCCGACGGCGTCACGGTCGTCCCGCTGCCGGGCCTGGGTTCGCGACGGCTCGTCGCGCGCCACCGGGCCACCCGGCACGAGCCGCGTCCCGTCGTGAACGCGGTCATCGACGAGATGGTCGCGGCGGCCTCGGCGATCGAGCTGGGGTGAGGCGCGCGACGCCGTGCCCGCCGCCGAACACGTCTCAGCGCGCGGCCACGGCGAGCTCGCCGTCGTCGAGGACCGTGAGCTCGTCGAGCAGGCGCGTGAGGGTGCTGACCGACCGGTCCCACCTGCTCGACCGCGGGTCGACGGGGGTGTCCGCCCCGGCCGGGACGGCGTCGGGCTCGGCGAGGTGCCGCGGGACGTAGGTGCTGGTCGACTGCTGGGCCTGCGTACTGCTGTCCATACCGGGTGATTCCCCCTCGGGGCGCTCGCGACGATCCCCGTCGCACGCGCACGACGAGGTGAGCACCTCATCCTTCCCGGACGACCTGTGGGGCAGAGGAGGCGCGCCCCACGACCGTGCGCGGGTCAGTGGGGAGTGTCGTGGAGATCGTGTGGGAAACGGTCGCAGCGCGCGTCGGCGCCTCTCCTCCTACCGTTGCAGTGTGCGCCCCTCGCGAAGCACGACCGCTGCGCTCGTCGCGGCCCTCGCCGTGCTGCTCGGACTCCCCCTCGCCCTGCTCGTCGCTGCCCCGGTGGGAGCCGTGACCACGGCAGGCTGGGCCGCCTGGGACCCGCTCGCGGGCAGCGGGGGGAGCTTCACGACCACGGTGCGGCTCCCCGCGGGTGGCTTCCCCGCCGCGACCGTCACGTCCGACTCACGGTCGGGCCAGGTGGGCGTCCAGTCGGGTGCGAGCTCGTGGCTCGGCGCGACGACGCCCGTCGGGGCGACGTACGGGTCGAGCCAGGGGCAGCCGTACCTGAACCTCCGCCCGCGCGCCGACTCGCCGAGCGCGCCGTCGACCACGACCTACACGTTCGAGCGCCCGACCCCGGCCGGAGGATGGACGTTCGTGCTGGGAGACATCGACGCCGACCAGGTCACGGTGAGCGCGCGCGGTCTCGCGGGCCGGCTCCTCACGGGCGCCGAGCTGGGCTATCGCGGCAGCTTCAACTACTGCGCCGTGACGCCGGGCCCTGCGTGCACGGGCACCGACGTGCCCACGTGGGACCCCGCCACGGGGGTGCTCGTCGGGAACGCGACGGCCACCGACACGTCCGGCGCGTCCGCCTGGTTCGAACCCACGGTGCCCCTCACGAGCCTCACGTTCCTCTTCCAGCAGCGCTCGGGCTTCCCGGTCTACCAGACCTGGTTCGCCTCGCTGGCCCGCGACGTCAGCGGCACCATCACCCTGCAGGGCGGGGGCCCGCTGGCCGGTGCCACGCTCTCTCTCCTCTCGCCCGAGGGCGTCCGGCTCGCGACGACGACCTCGGCCGAGGACGGGACCTACGGCTTCGCCGGGTACACCGCGGCCGACGGCTGGACGGTCGAGGTGACCCCGCCGCCCGACCCGGACGGGCCGGGGCTGATCGTCGAGGGACCGTCCCGGCTCCCCGCGGACCTCGCCGACGAGGACGCGACGGGTGTGGACTTCCTCGTCCGAGAGATCGTCCCGGTCCCCGTGAGCGGCGCGGTCCGCACCGACGGGGGCCGGCCGGTGCCCGGTGCGACCGTCACGATCGACAGCCCGGGCGGTCCCTCGTTCACGGCGACCACCGACTCCCAGGGGCTCTACCTGGTCGACCAGGTGCCTGCAGGGCCGCACACGATCACGCTCACCCTGCCCGAGGGCTTCCCGGTCGCTCCCCCGCCGATCCAGATCGAGGTCCCCGAGGCCTCCGAGGTGCCGATCACGGACCAGGACTTCGTGGTCCCGACCCTTCCGTCGCTCTCCGGGACCGTGACCGCGGGCGCCGCGGGGGTCCCGGGGGTCGTCGTGACCTTCACGGGGCCGGGCGGGGTGACGGGCAGCGCCGTCACGGGCGCCGACGGCGGCTACCGGTTCGAGCAGCTCCCCGCGGGCCCGTACACCGTCGCCGTGGCTCCCCCGGCGGGGTTCACGGTCGAGGGGGCCGGGACCCGCGCCGTCACCGTCGGGGCCGACGACGTGACCGGGATCGACTTCGCGCTCGCGCGCCCCGGCGCGATCGGCGGCACGGTCACCGACGACCAGGGGGCGCCCGTCCCGGGCGCCGTGGTCCTGGTGAGCGGCCCCGACGGGGACACCTCGTCGACGACCGACGACGCGGGGAGCTACTTCGTCGACGGCCTGCCCGCGGGCGACTACGCGATCACGCTGACCGTGCCCGACGGCTACACGGGCACCGGGCCGGTCGAGCGCGCCGTGACGCTCACCGACGCGGGCGAGTCCCGGCTCGACCAGGACTTCGCGGTCGCCACGGCCGACCCGCCCGTCGGCCCGCCCGTCGACCCGCCCGCTGACCCGGGCGGGGGCTCCGTGCCCGACGGCACCTCCACCGCGCGCCCAGCCCCCCAGCACCTCGCGGCGACGGGGCCCGACGCGGGCGCTCTCCTCACGGTCGGGCTCGCCCTGACGACCACCGGAGTGCTGGTGGCAGCGGGCGGACGGAAGGTGCGCCGTCGGGCGTGAGGGACGCGCTCACCCCTCCGGACACCGCTCCCGCAGCCGGACCGCGGCCAGGACACCCCCGGCGTAGCCTGCTCGGATGGACGTTGCAGTGCTCGGTGCGACCGGGGACGTCGGACGGCAGGTGTGCACGCAGCTCGTCGAGCGGCGCATCCTGCCCCCGACCTCCCGCCTCCAGCTCGTCGGACGCCCCGGCGGGGCGTCGGGGCGCGCGGTCCACGGCCTGCGGGCGGACCTCGTGGACGCCTACGACGAGCACGCACCCCTGATCGACGTGGCCCACTCCCCCGACGACGTCGTGGCGGACGTGATCGTCGTCGCGGCGGGAGCCACGTCGCCCGCTCGGGCGGGAGCCTCGCTCGACAGGACCCGGCTCGCGCTCGGCAACCGCGAGGTCTTCGCCGGCTACGCCGACGCGATCGCACGGCACGGCTCGGGGCACGAGGTCGTGATCGTGGTGTCGAACCCCGTCGAGGTGGGTGTCGCGGTCATGGCGCGGACGCTCGGCGCGCACCGCGTGGTCGGGATGGGCGCGTGGCTCGACACGCTGCGCTTCCGGCGCGAGATCGCCGCCGAGCTGGGCGTGCGGCGGCACCGCGTGGGCGGGTTCGTCGCAGGGCAGCACGGTGAGGACGCCGTCCCGCTGTGGTCGACGGTCCGCATCAGCGGCCACGACCCCGCCGAGCGCGAGCGCACGCTGCGGCGCCTGCGCCGGGGCCGCACGCTCGACGCCTTCCCGCGCGAGATCGCCGTGGCCCAGGCCGAGCTCGTCGAGGTCGCGGCCGTCGACGTCGGGGCGGCCTACCGGCTGATCGACACGTGGCCCGCGGACCTGCGCCTCGTCGCGCGCCCGTGGATGACGCACCAGAGCGGTGCCAAGACCGCGACGGCGACCGCCGCCGCGACAGCCGACCTGGTCGAGGTCGTGCTCGACGGGCGCGAGACCGTCGTCGCCGGCCAGGTCGCTCTCGACGGCGAGGTGTCGCTCGCGGGCCGACCGCTGCGGGGAGTGCTGGGCGTACCGCTCGTCCTGGGCCCCGAGGGGTGGACGCGCGTCCTCCTAGACCCCTTGCCCGACGACGAGGCGCGCCGCCTGCGAGGAGCGGCGGCAGCCGTGGGGGCGTCGTTGCGGTCGGCGGGGATCGAGGACGGGGCCCGGGCCGGCTCCGGTGCGGGCGACGACCTTCCCTCCGAGGAGGTCGGGGTCGAGGAGGCCGGGATGGAGGGCGACCAGGTCGGCCAGGCGGGCCAGGCCCGCTCCCGTGAGCGGATCGTGGCCGTCGACGGCCAGGGCGCCCGGGACGGTGCGCCCGCGCCCGAGTCCTCGTGGGCCGCCCAGGTCCACGGACTGCATGGCGTCGGCACCCTCACGGGCCTCGCGGGCGTCTTCTCGACGCGTGGCGTGAGCTTCGAGTCGTTGGCGACCGAACCCGTCGACGGTGACGGCGACGCCGGGACGATCCACGTGACCTTCCGGGCGACCCGTCGACGTGCCCGCGCGCTCGAGCGTGCGGTGACCCGCCTCGCGACGGTGCGCTCCGTCGTCGTGCAGGAGACCACCGACCGGCCGTCCTCGCCGCGGGCCCGCGCCGACCGCTAGGCTAGGACCCGCACGACCACAACCACATACTGCTGCTCGAACCACTGCGGGAGAGCCCGGCCACCTCAGGGTGAGGTCGGCGCCGAAGGAGCAACTCCTCCCCGAGAAACTCTCAGGCCGACGTACCGCGGTGGCGAGGCAACTCTGGAAAGCGGTGACCCCGTCCCCCTCGGGGGGCAGAGTCCCCTACCGACGGTGCAAGCCGGCGCGCCCCGGGTCCGCGAGGACCATGGCGGACCGGCAAAACTCTCAGGTCGACGCTGCGCGTCCGATGACAGAGCGGGGAGGAACTGGTGGGCTCCCGAGCCCGCCGCCGTCTTCCTCGCCGACCCCCGGAGACCTCCGTGACCCAGCAGTCCAGCGACGCGTTCGACCGCGCGCACTTCCCGTTCCGCCACATCGGCCCCCGTCCGGTTGCTGCTGACGCGAGCGACGTTCCCACGGGCGAGGTCGCGGCGATGCTCGCCGAGCTCGGCTACGACTCCCTCGACGCCCTGGTCGACGCAGCGGTCCCGGACTCCATCCGCACCGACCGCCCGCTCGACCTGCCGGCCGCGCGCACCGAGACCGAGGTCCTCGCGGACCTGCGGGCCATCGCGGCGAAGAACGTCGTCAAGAGGCAGATGATCGGGCTCGGCTACTACGGGACCATCACTCCCCCGGTCATCCGCCGCAACGTGCTCGAGTCCCCCGCCTGGTACACGGCCTACACGCCGTACCAGCCGGAGATCTCGCAGGGGCGCCTCGAGGCGCTCCTCAACTTCCAGACCGTGGTCCTGGACCTCACGGGGCTCGAGGTCGCGAACGCCTCGCTGCTCGACGAGGCCACCGCTGTCGCCGAGGCCGTGGCGCTCATGTGGCGCGCGGCCAAGGGCGGGGCCGGCGTGGTGGCGCTCGACTCGGAGCTGTTCCCCCAGACGGTCGCGGTGACGCGCGCCCGGGCCGAGTCGGTCGGCCTGCCCGTGGTCGTCGTGGACCTGTCGCAGGGCCTGGCAGCGGGCCTCGCGGCGGCCGGCGCCGCGGACGAGAAGCTCATCGGCGTGGTGCTCCAGCAGAGCGGCGCCTCGGGCGTGGTCCGGGACCTGCGTCCGCTCGTCGCGGAGACCAAGGACCGGGGCGGCCTGGTCACGATCGCCGCCGACCTGCTCGCCCTGACGCTGCTCGTCTCGCCCGGAGAGCTCGGCGCGGACGTCGCGGTGGGGTCGGCCCAGCGCTTCGGTGTCCCGCTCTTCTACGGCGGCCCGCACGCGGCGTTCATGGCGGTCCGCAAGGGCCTCGAGCGGTCGCTCCCCGGGCGTCTGGTCGGCGTGTCGGTCGACGCGGACGGGGACCAGGCCTACCGGCTCGCTCTCCAGACCCGTGAGCAGCACATCCGCCGCGAGAAGGCGACGAGCAACATCTGCACCGCGCAGGCGCTGCTCGCGATCGTCGCGTCGATGTACGCGGTGTACCACGGGCCCGCGGGGCTCCGGGAGATCGCGGAGCGCGTCCACTCGCGCGCCGTGGCGCTCGCCAACGGCCTGCGCGCCGCGGGCGTCGAGGTCGGGCACGACGTCTTCTTCGACACGGTCTCGGCCGTGGTCCCGGGCCGCGCGGCGGCACTCGTCGCTGCCGCCGCAGACGCCGGCATCAACGTGTACAACCCGGACGCAGATCATGTACAGATCGCGTGCGACGAGACCACGACGCCCGACGACGTCCTCGCGCTGGTCGAGGTGTTCGCCACGGGCCAGGACCTCGAGTTCGAGGGCGGCGGCAGCGTGCTGCCGGCAGACCTGCTGCGCACGACGGACTACCTGACGCACCCGGTGTTCCACCGGCACCGCTCCGAGACCGCGATGCTGCGCTACCTGCGCTCGCTCTCGGACAAGGACCTGGCGCTCGACCGCACCATGATCCCGCTGGGCTCGTGCACCATGAAGCTCAACGCGACCGCGGAGATGGAGGCCATCTCGTGGCCCGAGTTCGCGGACGTGCACCCGTTCGTCCCGGCCGAGCAGGCCCTCGGGTACGCCGAGCTGATCGAGGGGCTCCAGTCGCAGCTCGCCGAGATCACGGGGTACGCGGGCGTCTCGGTCCAGCCCAACGCGGGGTCGCAGGGTGAGTTCGCGGGCCTGCTCGCGATCCGCGACTACCACCGCTCGCGCGGCGAGGAGGGGCGCGACGTGTGCCTCATCCCCGCGTCGGCGCACGGCACCAACGCGGCGTCGGCGGCTCTCGCGGGCATGCGTGTCGTGGTCGTCGCGACGTCCGAGAAGGGGGAGGTCCAGCTCGACGACCTGCGCGCCAAGCTCGAGCAGCACGGCCCCCAGGTCGCCGCGATCATGATCACCTACCCCTCGACGCACGGGGTCTACGAGGAGCACGTGCGCGAGGTCTGCGACCTTGTACATGCTGTTGGCGGACAGGTGTACATCGATGGGGCGAACCTCAACGCGCTCGTCGGCCTGGCCCGCCCGGGCGAGTTCGGCGGCGACGTCTCGCACCTGAACCTGCACAAGACCTTCTGCATCCCGCACGGCGGTGGCGGCCCCGGCGTCGGGCCCGTCGCCGTGGCCGAGCACCTGGTGCCCTTCCTGCCGGGGGACCCGCTCACGGGCGAGGGCGCCTCGCCGGTCTCGGCCGCGCCGTTCGGCTCGGCAGGCATCCTGCCGATCTCCTACGCGTACGTCGCCCTCATGGGGCCCGACGGTCTCGAGGCCGCGACCAAGACGGCCGTGCTGGCCGCGAACTACCTGGCCAGCCGCCTGACCGAGCACTTCCCCGTGCTGTACACCGGCGAGACGGGCCTGGTCGCGCACGAGTGCATCCTCGACCTGCGCGGCATCACCGCGCAGACCGGAGTGACCGCCGAGGACGTCGCCAAGCGCCTCATGGACTACGGCTTCCACGCCCCGACGCTGTCGTTCCCGGTCGCGGGCACGCTCATGGTCGAGCCGACCGAGAGCGAGGACCTCGCCGAGCTCGACCGATTCGTCGACGCGATGGTCGCGATCAAGGCCGAGATCGACCAGGTCGCCGCAGGTACCTGGGCCATCGAGGAGTCCCCGCTGCGCGGGGCGCCCCACACGGCCGCTGCCGTGATCTCGGACGCGTGGGACAAGCCGTACTCGCGCGAGGTCGCGGCCTACCCGCTCGCCGCGCTGCGAGCCGGCAAGTACTGGCCGCCCGTGCGCCGCATCGACGGCGCCCGGGGGGACCGCAACCTCGTCTGCTCCTGCCCCCCGATCGAGTCGTACTCCTGAGGTCGACCGGTCCGGCACGACCCCGCGGT
>NZ_JBHXBO010000036.1:0-24222 GCF_042726775.1 Oerskovia sp. NPDC060287 | reverse complement strand
CGCCGTGGCGGGCACCGAGCACCGAGCACGTCACGCGCCCGACGACGGAGCGTCGGGCCCGACCGAGACGTCGCCGCGGTCCGCGGACCCGGCCGAGGACGCCTCGGGCACCGTCACCGCCGGTGCCGAGGCACCGCTCGGCGCCCGGTCCGCGTCTCCCGACCCGGCCGCCGCGCGACCCTCGGCGCGCGCCTTGGCGAGCAGCGCCTCGAGGCGCTGCTTCTTGCGCTTGCGGTTGTCACGCAGGCCGATCACCAGGACGGCCGCCGCCGCGAGGAGGAGGATCTGGACCCACGGGATCGCCCAGGTCGTCACGGTGACCGTGACGGGCTCGAGCGGAGCCTCGACCGGGACGTCGACGGCCCCACCCGTGCTGACCGGCGCGGGCGTCACGGTGATCTCGGTCGTCACGGGCCCGACGGGCCAGATACCTGCCACGGCCAGCGCGGTCGAACGCGAGGTCCCCGGGATCAGCTCCTCGACGCCCTCGGTCCCCCGGTCGATCACGGTGTCACCGATGCCGAACGGGCCGGTCACGTGCGCCTGCTGCTCGGCGCCGACACGGAGGTTCCCGTCGTTGGTCACGTCGTACGCGACCCGCACGGAACCGGGGGCGAACGGGTTCCACGACGGCTCGTACGTCGCCCGGACGTCCGTGAGCGCGAGCGAGGGAGCGACCTCACCGGGCACACGGAGGTTGACGCGGACACCTACCCGGCTCTCGACACCGACACCCGGTCCCGCTGCGGTGGACGCCGAGGTGATGGTCGCGACGATGCCGGCCGGGTGGTCTCCCGGGGTCGCGCCCTCAGGGACCGTGATGGTGAACGGCACGACCACGGTCTCGCCCGCAGGCACGTCCACGGTCGGCTGGACCTCGAACCACCCGCCCGAGTCCTGGGGCTCCTGGTCCGAGGTGCGGATGTCGAACTTGCCCATGGGCGTGAAGAGTCCGTCGTTGGCGACCATGGTGAACGTCACCGGGCTCGCCCCGTGGTTCGACACGGCCACCTGGTCCTGGATCTGCTCTCCCGGCTCGGCGACGAAGTCGAAGATCCGCCGCTTGTCCGGTCCGTCGGACGTCGCCGTCGTGACCGAGAACCTGATCTCGCCCGGGTCCTTCGCGTCAGCGTGCGAGACGCCGGTCCCGCCGGCCAGCGCCAGCAACAGGGCACCCAACCCCAGGACGCTCCTGCGGAACCGACCCGCTCCACGACCTGTCGCGGACGTCGCGACACCACCAGACACCTTCTGCACCACCTTGCTCACCGCGACTTCCGATCATCCTCGAACGGTCTACCTGCTCCGGAGACGGTACAGGGCCGACGGAGAACCGCCGGCCCTGTGTCGTCACCGTCCGTGACACTGATCGCGTGAAGCGGTCAGCTCTCCATGAGCGTCAGCGTCAGCGTCGACGCGTACGCACCGGAGGGGGTGCTCTTCGGCACGGTCAGGTTGAGCCCGGCCTTGACGCCGAACGTCTGGCCGTTGGCCTCGGCGGACGAACCGGACGAGACCAGGAGGTCACCGACCTGGACACCGCCCGTGAGCCAGTCGCCACCGGGACCCTCGGTGTCCGGCACCTCCTGGAGCTCACCGGCGATCGGCTGACCCGGGGTGACGTTGAAGTCGCCGGGGATGGGGTTGGTCAGCTCGGGGACCCAGCCGAGGTTGGCGGAGTCGATCTCCGGCAGGCCGGCGGCCACGAAGTTGCTCACCTGGCCGCTGACGTTCCAGGCCGCGTCGGCACCCACGTCGTTGCGGTCGTCGGAGACGCTGACGCCGTCGAGGGTGCCCGTGAACTCACGGTTGCCCGCTGCCCAGATGTCGTCGCTGGTGGACTCGTTCAGCGTGACGGAGGGGTTGGCGACCGTGAGCGTGAGCGCTCCGACCGGGGTGACCGAGACCTGGATCTGAACGTCCTCGTCCTGGTTCACGTCGGCCGCAGCCGACGAAGCCATCGCGATGGTCCCGAGCAGCATCGCGCTGAGCGCTCCGCCAGCGATCCACTGCTTCCTTGCACGTGCATTCATGTAAGTCTCCGTCGTTGGAGGGTGTCGGACCGGATCACCATAGCGGCGAACCGGCGGTTTTGGCAGCCCCCAGTCAAAAGTCGCACCTTTCGTTAAGAAAGTTAACGATCATGTTAGCGCTAACTCAATCATGTTCACTCGCCCGACACCTTTTCGTAGGAAGGCAGGGTGGATCACCAAGCTCGCGCACTGGACTCTGCACGCACGATGATGCCATCAGACCAGAGCTGCGTCACCCAGCTGATGAGAACCGGGCGAGATCGTGCCGCCAGCCGGACCCTCGCCGTGCGCCCGTCGGGTGTGCCGGCCTCGACGATCTCGACCTCGTCCAGCCCTGCGAGCATGGCGGGGTGGGCGATCAGGAACGACCGGACCGACGACTCGACGTCCGCGTCGCTCAGGACCAGGACAGCACCCTCGACCGGGTCGGCCAGGCCACCCTGGTAGACGCTCTCCGCCGGCATCGCGTCGGCGGCGTCCAGCGCCGAGGCGTCCGCCAGGTCGAACAGCTGCTTGCGGTCCAGGTGGACCCCCGTCGCGGAGACCACGACAGCCACCAGGACGAGCGCGAACGCGACGAACATGCTGGTGAGGAGCATGATCTGACCACTCTCACGCTCTCGGTCGTGCGCGTCCCAAGGGCCAGCAACGGCATCGCTGCGTGTCACGATCGATCCCCGGCATACCTGTCGACCGGTGAGGTGTGCACGGCCTGGACGGGAACGGACAGCGGGACCCATGACCGGATACCCGCGGGGACGAAGGGGAGGGCGACGTCATATCGCACGACCGTCACGACCTCGCTCCCCGGGGCGAGGCAGGGGTCGGTGGAACAGGCGAGCTCGAGCACGTCCGCCGGCAGGACGTCCTCGAAGCCCTGGTCGGAGAGCGCCAACGAGGTGGCCACCTCGGCACGCGCCTGCCCTTCGGCCACCGAGTCCGCGGTCACGAACGCGCGAGCGGACTCCTTCGCAGCCCCCTCGACAGCGAAGGTTGCCGCCTGGATGCGACCGAGGGTCAGCGCCAGGTACAGGACGGGAAGAATCAGGACAAGTGCCACACCGAGGAACTCGACCTGCGCGTTGCCGGTGTCGGCCCTCCGCCGGCCCCCTGCGGGAGCACAGAAATTCACCCGGTCGAGGCGCGCGGACCGCGCGTCGGCCCGCCGGCCGACGACCTCCCCGCACATCTCACCCCCGTGGGCCGGCGACGACCGGCGCCTCACGGCTCCTCCACCAGGGCGTGGCCGCTCACCGTCAGCGTGCCCGCCGGACCGAGGAGGCCGACCACCGGGAACGGTGCCGTCACGGTCACCTCCACGACCGGCAGCCCCCCGAGCTCGACCTCGCGTGCCGTCACATCTTGCGCGAACCGGTCGGAGAGCGCCGCATCGATCAGCTGCTGGGTGCGTTCGACGCCGTCCGCCGGCGTGCGGTCCGCCCGCCCCGCGAGGCGCGCCCCCTCGGCCGCGCTGTCGATCACGACAGCGCGCACGTGGAGCGCGAGCACCACCTGGACGACGCCGAGGAGAAGTGCCACCACGAGGACCGAGACCAGCACGAAGTCGACGACGGCAGAACCGTCCTCCACCCCTCGTACCACCCTCGGGTTGGCGTCTCGGCCCATCTCAGGGACCGCTGACGCTGCTGATCGCGTCGCTGAAAGTACTCGTGAGCGCGGGTCCTGCCACCGCCCAGAGGGCGACGACGAGCCCGGCCGTCATGAGGGTCACCAGAACCCATCCCGGGACGTCACCCCGTTCCGCGCCTCGGCCCCCGGCACGGCGCACCAGTCTGCTCGTCCAGTCCTTCACCTGCTGTGGCACGGCTGCTCCTCGCTCGTTCTCTTCTCGGTTCCTGTCCTGGACGGGCGTCCAGGACGAGTGTTCAAGTCGACAGCACCTTCGATCGGCGCGGCCGGTGCGACCAGATTCGGCATGCCGCACCTCGAGCGCCGGGCAGGGGGCCCGGAGCGGGAGGCTCCCGGGATCCGTACTCCCGGTCGGCCACGGTCAGAGGCCGATCTGCAGGGTCACGATCGACGGATAGACGGCGAAGACGACGGTGACCGGAAGGATGAGGAAGACGACGGGAATCATCATGAGGACCTCCTTGCGCCCACCGGACTCCATGAGCGCCCGCCTTCCCGCTTCGCGTACGTCCTGGGCCTGAGCCCGGAGGACCTCGGCCAGCGGAGTACCTCGCTCGACGGCCACGGCCACACCCTCGGCGAAACGGGTCAGGCTCGCGAGCGTCGTCCTGTCGGCCAGGTCCTCGAGCGCGCGGGACAAGGGAGCCCCGGACCGGACGGCTGAGAGCGTCGCCGCAAGCTCGACGGAGAGCTCGCCGTGCGCGCTGGCCGCAACCCTCTCCATCGCAGCGACCGGCCCCTCCCCAGCCCCGACGGACAGGGCGAGCAGCTCGGCGATCGTCGGGAACTCGCTGAGCATCCGCTCCTCGCGCCGAGCGATCCGGCGAGTGAGCATCTGGTCGCAGGCCAGCAGCCCACCGACCCCGCAGAGAAGCACCAGCAGGAGGAGCACGACGGGCGACGACCCTCGCGTGGCCGCGAGAAGGAGCGCGAAGACCAGCCCGCCGGCAAGGCCGAGAGCGCCCCACACGACCTGGCGGGCTCGGAACTGGTCCACGCTCTCCCGCGAACCGGCCCGGTCGAGACGACGACGCACCTCGGTCCGGGAGGAGCCGAAGCGCTCGAGCAGCCGGCCCGCCGCCGCGATCCTCAGCCCGAGGACGTTGTCGCCCGTGAAGAGCCGACTCGCCGCCGACGTCTCCGTCAGCAGGCCCGAGGTCGCGCCGTGGAGCCTCAGGTACGGGCCGACCCGCTCGTCGAGCCGGACCCGCCGCGCCCGGAGTCGAGAGACGATCACCAGGGCTCCCCACCCGAACAGGGCGCCTGCCATCGCCCCGGTCCACAGGAGCCCGGAACCTGCCGCCCCGCTCACCGCAGCACCCGCGCTTCCTCGGGAAGTCGGCCGATCCATCGCATGAGCCGGTAGGCCACGAGCGAGCACACGGCCCCTCCCCCGAGGACCGCAACCCCCTGCAACGAGTTGTAGGCCTGCGCGGTCTCGGGTCGGGTCGCCAGCAGGGCCAGGACGACCCAGGGGCCGGCCACCGCGAGCCGCGCACCGCTGACGGTCCACGACTGCCGTGCCTCGAGCTCTCCACGTGTCCTCGCGTCCTCCCGCAGGAAGAGGGCGAGCGTACGCAGGAGCCTTCCGAGATCCGTCCCACCGACCTCCCGGGTCATGCGCAGCGCTTCGACGATCCGGTCCGCGACCGGGTCTGCGAGCCGCACCTTGAGCGCGTCCAGACAGTCGCCGAACCGGCCGGACGCCCGGAAGTCCCGGGCGAACTGCGCGAACGGCTCCCTCAGCTCGACAGGACCCCGCTCTCCGAGCTGCCCCACCGCCTCGGGGAGGGAGAGGCCCGCACGGACGCCCGACGCCAGGTGGTCGACCGCCTCCGGCCACACGTCCCGCAGCTCCGTCCGTCGCCTTCGAGCCCGGGAACGCACCATGGTGACCGGGGCCAGCGCCGCGAACAACGCGAAGCACACGGCGATCGGCAGGGCACGCGTCACGGCGAACCCGACGAGGAGGACGAAGAGCCCGGACCCCACGCTCCCGACGACGAGTGCCCGCGGCGAGACCCTCGCAAGCCCCGCTTGCACCAGGACGTCCTGGGTACGGGCGGACCAGCCGTCCGTCCTCCGGGGCGCACGTGAGCGCGGCTCCCACCAGGAGGACCACAGGCAGACGATCCCCGCGCCCAGCAACAGACCGACGACGACCCCCACGTCAGCCCTGCCCCGCACCTTGCGCCGACATGAGCGCCACCAGGTCGACGCCCGCGCGCGCGAAGCGGTCCTCGGCCGGCGGAAACCCGTCACCGCGGACCAGCCGACCACCGGACCGGTGGAACAGGTCCGAGACCTCGACGACCCCTTGCTCCACGCGTCCCGTCACCCCCACGATCTCGCGGACCTCACGCCGGCCGTCAACGGTCACCCCGAGGTGCACGACGACGTCCACGGCGCCCGCGACCGTGGGTACCACGAAGCGGTCCGACACGTTCTCACCGGCGAGCAGGGGCAGCGTGCACATCTTCGAGATCGCTTCTCTCGCCGAGTTCGCATGAATCGTGCACATCCCAGGAACGCCCGCGTTCAGGGCGATCAGCAGGTCGAAGCTCTCCGCCTCGCGCACCTCCCCGATCACGATGCGGTCGGGACGCATGCGCAGGGCCTCCTTGACGAGCCTGCGCAGCGGGATCTCACCGGTCCCCTCGAGGCTCGGCTGACGGCACTGCATCGAGACGATGTCCCGCACCGCGAACCGCAGCTCGAACACCTCCTCGCACGTGACGACCCGGTCCTGGGACGGGATCGAACCGGCGAGAGCGTTGAGCATGGTCGTCTTGCCCGCCTGGGTCGCCCCTGCGACGAGGAGGTTGAGGCCCGCCTGGACCGCGGCATGAAGGAACGCCGCTGCGTGCGGGGTCAGTGACCCCAGCCGCACCAGGTGGTCCAGGTGCGAAGCGCGCACGACGTGCTTGCGGATGTTCACCGCGAGGTGCTCGCGGGTCACGTCCGGGATCACCACGTGGAGACGTTCCCCGCCCGGCAGCGCGGCGTCGACGAACGGGCTCGAGAGGTCGAGACGCCGGCCGGAGGACTTGAGCATCTGCTCGACGAGGTCGCGTACCTGCGTCGAGGTCAGGATGGTCGAGGTGAGCTCGGCGTTCCCGCCCCGGGCGACGAACACCTTGGCGGGCGAATTGATCCAGATCTCCTCGACCTCCGGGTCGTCGAGGTACTTCTGGAGCGGGCCGAGGCCGGCGACGGCGTCGAGGACCGCACGCACCGCCCCCTGCGCGTCGGCGAGCGCGGGCACGACACCGAGCGCGGTCCGGGAGTCGTAGTCGGCCAGCGCATCGGCGACGAGGCGGTCGATCCCGTCCTTGTCCCGCACCGGGTCCACGCCACGTCGGCGGATCAGCTCGCGCACCTCAGTCTCGAGGATCGTCACACCGCTGGTGCTCATGTCGTCGTCACGCCCCCTTGCGTCCCCCTGCACGCCCCCCGCGCAGCCAGCGGCCCCGACGTCGCAGGGCGGCTGAGCGCCGACACTAGGGCACATCGCCCCAGCTGCGCACGCGCCCTGTGGACGGCAGGTCAGGACCGGCGGGATTCCGCGCCTCGACCACCCCGGACTGTCCGGAATGTGGTCACCGTCACGTTCGCTCCGCCTGATCGCACCGGATCGCGCCAGGTCACGCTCGTCGGCGTCCCGCCACGCTCGCTCGGGCGCCCGGAGCCCACCCGGCGCCCCGGCGCCGCGACGCGCCGACGCCTCACGGCGGCAGCACCAGCGCGCACCCGGCGCCGCCCGGCTTAGGGTCGTGGTCATGTCGACGCCCCACCCCGCAGCCTCGGACCCCCCGCAGCACCCCCGGTCCTCGCCCCAGGTCCCGGGCCGCTGGCGTGCGGCCGCGGCCGCCACGGGTCTCCTGCGCGCCGACGGCACGGTCGCGTCGACGATCTTCGCCGAGATGACGAACCTCGCGGCACGCACGGGCGCGATCAACCTGGGCCAGGGCTTCCCGGACGTCGACGGTCCGCACGCGATCAAGCAGGCCGCGATCCGCGCGATCGAGGACGGGCACAACCAGTACCCGCCGGGAACGGGCATCCCCGAGCTGCGCCGGGCCGTCGCGGACCACCAGCGCCGCCACTACGGCCTGGACCTGGACCCGGACACCGAGGTCCTGGTCACCACGGGGGCCACTGAGGCGCTCGCAGCCACCGTCCTGGCCCTCGCGGGGCCGGGCGACGAGGTCGTGACCCTGGAGCCCTTCTACGACTCCCACGCGGCCGTCGTCGCGCTCGCGGGGGCCACGCACGTGACCGTGCCGCTCCACCCGACCCCGGACGGCTTCCGCCTCGACCCTGCCCAGGTGCGTGCCGCCGTCGGGCCGCGGACCCGGCTGGTCCTCGTCAACACGCCGCACAACCCGACCGGGACGGTCCTGACCCGCACCGAGCTGCAGGTCGTCGCGGACGCGGCCCGCTCCGTGGGGGCGATCGTGGTGACCGACGAGGTCTACGAGCACCTCGTGTTCGACGACGCCGAGCACGTGCCCGTCGCGACCCTGCCGGGCATGGCCGACCACACGATCACCATCTCCTCGGCGGGCAAGACCTTCTCGTTCACGGGCTGGAAGATCGGGTGGCTGCACGGCCCGGCACACCTCGTGGAGGCCGTGCGGACCGTCAAGCAGTTCCTGACGTACACGTCGGGGGCACCGTTCCAGCCCGCGATCGCCCAGGCGCTCGCCGACGACGAGGCGCCGCGCGCCCTGGCCGCGTCGCTCGCGACCCGGCGGGACCTGCTGTGCGAGGGGCTCGTGGCGGCGGGGTTCGAGGTCGTCGTCCCCCGTGGGACGTACTTCGTGGTCGCGGACGGCGCCCCGCTGGGCTTCGACGACGGTGTCGAGCTGTGCCGCCGGCTCCCGGACCTCGCGGGCGTCGTGGGCGTGCCCGTGAGCGCGTTCTGCCGTGCGCCGGGCGCGCCGGGTGACGTCCCGGACAGCCCGACGACGGCGCGCGCCCTGGCCTCGCGCGTCCGCTTCACGTTCGTCAAGCGGGAGGACGTGCTCCGCGACGCGGTCGGTCGCCTCAGAGCGCTGCGCGACGGTCGCTAGACGCGCGACCCGCCCCCCTCGCGCGAGTGCCCCGAGCGGCGGCTCCCCGCGTGCGAGGTGTCAGCAGACGCCCGGCAACCGCTCCTCGACCACGGGAGGCGTGACCGGAGGAGCGACCTCGCCGGTGCCGGCCCCGGTGCCAGGGTCTGTCCCCGCCGCGGGGTCCGTCCCGGCCGCGGGGTCCGTGCCCTGGACCGCACCCGTGTCCGGCACCACGTCGGTGGGTGCAGGGGTCTCGTGCCCGGGAGGCGGTGCGTCGGCGGACATGCGGTCCCAGATCGCCTGGGCGTCCTTGGTCCACACGACACGGTTCTTGTCGGTGGGTGCCTCGACGACGGGCAGCTCGGTGAAGACGATCTCGTTCATGTCGAGATCCTTGAGCGAGAAGGCGAGACCGGCCAGAGAGTCGAGGCCCGCGAGCTCCGGGTTGGCGCTGATCGAGGAGAGCACAGCCTTGATGAGGGCGTAGAGCTGCGGGGTGTCGGTGATGATGTTCTTGGACAGGAGCTCACGCATCATCGAGTCCAGGAAGGCTTGCTGCCGGGCGATCCGGGCGAGGTCGCTCCCCATCTCGAGCCCCATGCCGGTGCCCTTGCGCGCACGCAGGAAGCTGATGGCCGTCCGCCCGTCGAGCACCTGCTCGCCTGCGGCGATGTTGAGGTCGCGCGAGTGCGGGCCCCCGACGACCGGCTCGGGGAAGCACATGCGTACTCCTCCGAGAGCGTCGACGACGCCGATGACGCCGGTCATCTTGACCACGACGTGGTCGGTGATCGTCAACCCGGTCAGCTCCTGCACGGTCGTGATCGTGCATGCCGCCGCGCCCACCATGTCGTCGACCCCGCCCGACCCGATCTCGAAGGCCGAGTTGAACATCGCGTCGTTCTGCTTGCGCGTGGTGCGGCCGTCCGAGAGGTTGCACGCCGGGATGTCGACGAGCGAGTCGCGCGGGATGGAGACGACCTCCATGCGCGTCCGGTCTCCGGAGACGTGCACCACGAACGTCGTGTCGGAACGCATGCCGTCCTCGGCCCCTGCGAGCTCTGCGTTCTCCTCGTCGCGGTAGTCGGTACCCATGACGAGGATGTTGAGAGCCTGACCCGCGTACGGGTCGTTCGGGTCGGCCGGCGGCTCAGGGGTGGAAGGCCCCTTGACGAGTGCCGACACGTCGCTCACTGTCACCGCGCTCTGGAAGTCGGCGTACATCGCGGCCGCGGCCGTCCCGGCGAAAGCCAGGCATCCGGTCGTGACCATTCCGACGACGCGAAGCGCCTTGTGCGTGCGCTGGGTGCGCGCGTGATGAGGGCCGCTCTTCGGGGCGGACTTCGGGCTGGGCATGGGAAGAGCCTAGAGGTACGGGAAGGGTGCGGCCTTCGCGCCGTGCAAAGGAAGTGTGAAGTGTCCCGTCGCCGCGGGGCGCAGGTCGGCCCCTCGACCGTCAGGTCGGCAGGTGCCAACCGCCCTTGCGGAAGGCCGGGGTGGCCAGCCCGAGCACCAGCAGGGAGGCCACCACCGCGGCGAGCATGACCGAGCTCATGGCCACCTCGTCGCCGCCGAGGACGCCCACGAGGGGGCTCACGAGGCCCGCGACGCCGGCCTGGAACGCCCCGATGACGGCTGCTGCGGTGCCCGCCCGCTCGCCGTGACGGGTCAGCGCCAGGGCAGACGCGTTGGCGGGGATGAGGCCCTGGAGCGAGAGCGTGAGCCAGAGCGCGACGAGGAGACCGATCAGCCCGCCCGCCCCGGTGAGCGCGACCACGAGCAGCCCCGCCGCGAACACCGACTGGAGGACGAGGGCCGTGCGCAGGATCCGGATGGGGGCGACCCTGCGCACGAGCGAGGCGTTCACCTGCGCGGAGATCACGAGACCGATCCCGTTGACCGCGAACAGCGCCGCGAACTGTCCGTGCGTGAGCCCGTAGCCCTCCTGGAGCACGAACGGGGACCCGACGACGTAGCTCATGAGGACCGCCTGGCCGAGCCCCGGGAGGACCGCGAGCGCGAGGAAGTGGCGGTCGCGCAGCAACGTCGCGTACCCGCGGAAGACGCTGCCCACTCCTCCGGTCTGGCGACGCTCGGTCTCGAGCGTCTCGGGCATGAAGCGCAGGACGATCAGGGCGAGGACCGCTCCGAGCACCGCGAGGACCCAGAACACCCAGCGCCACGTCCCGTGCGCGGCGATCAGCGAACCGAACGTGGGCGCCAGGAGCGGTGCGAGCCCGATCACGAGCATGAGGCGCGACAGGATGCGGGCCGCGTCCGACCCGGTGAACCGGTCGCGGATCACGGCGATCGAGACGACCTGCGCCGAGGCGTTGAAGAAGCCCTGGAGCACGCGCAGCGTGATGAGCCATCCGATGCCCGGCACGACGGCACAGAGGATCGAGGTGACGACGTGGAGCGCGAGGCCGATCACCACGGGCGCGCGTCGGCCGTAGCGATCGGAGAGCGGTCCGACCACGAGCTGCCCGACGGCGCCGCCGAGGAGCATCCCCGCGAGGGTGAGCTGAGCCAGCGCAGGGCTCGCGTCGAGATCCGTGGCGACGTCGGGCAGGAGGGGCAGGTACATGTCGACCGTGAAGGCCGGGAGCGCCGCGAGCGCGCCGAGCAGGAGGACCCACTTGACCGTGGAGCGGCCCGACCTGCGTGCGGGGGTGCTACGGACGGCGCCCGTGGAGGGCGCTTGCTGGGTCGGGGCGTTTCCTGCCGGCGGGTTGCTCACGGGAGCCAATCATAACGATTCGATGATTGCCCCGAGCCATCAGCGGTGGGTACGGCGTGCGGAGTACGACACAGTGCTGCACCGCGCGGCTCCCCGTCCACGCGCCCACCCCGGCCGGCCGGGGCTGCCGCTGCGGTCAGCGCCCCGCCACGAGCCACGTCGCCCCGAGGGACGCGAGGGCGAGGAGCGGGAAGATCCACGTGACGCTCGCCGAGAGGAGCCGCTCGCCCGCGCCCTTCCCGACACGCTCCTCGTCGACGGCGCCGGCCGTCGGGACGGGCGAGAGGATCGGGTCCTCGAGCGTGCCCCGACGGGCCTGGACCAGGCTCCACGCGGTCCCCCCGACGAGCACGAGCGCCCCCGCGACGGCCACGGGCCACGCCGGGAGCGTCACGAGCACGCCGTCCAGCAGGACCGCACCCACGGCGACCGCCGCCACGAGCCCCGTCAGCACGACGACGGACACGACGGGCCGGCCCAGCACGGACCGGAGCACCGCCGAGCTGTGCCGGTAGAAGAGCATGATCGCGACCTCGAACGCCACGAGCAGGGCGAGCATCCCGAACGTCACCTCGACGCCCGGGTCCGCCCCGCCCTCACGGCGCGCCAGGACGATCGAGGAGACACCCCAGCCGAGGACGAGCAGCCCCACGAACTGGGTGCCGACCGGCCCGAGGACCTGGACGGCATCCCAGCGCCCCTCGCGCTGCGGGGGCAGGCCGAGGCTGCGCGCGTAGGCCACAGGGTCTCCGAACGCGTCTGCGGCCGACTCCCCGCTCTCGACGCAGTGCGACTCGACCTCCGCGAGCGCGGCGCCGAGCGAGCCCCCCGCCACGTCGAGGAGCCTCAGCTCGATCACGAAGGCCTCTGCCCACCTCTCGTCGACGTGCGGCGCGAGCCGTCGTTCGATCTCGTAGCGCGCAGCGGTCCGCTCCTCGCTCGTGCGGGTCATCGGGTCTCCTCGGTCTGGGTGGACGGGCGGACGGGCCCGTCGTCGGGGCCGTCCGCCTGCACGCCCCCGACGAGGTCGCGGGTCGTGCGGGTGAACGCGTCCCACAGCGTGGCGCGATGGGCGAGCTCGTCATGCCCCGCAGGGGTCAGGTCGTAGTACTTGCGCCCGGGTCCACCGTCGCCTGCCCGCCACTCGACCGTCACGAGCCCCCCGGCCTCGAGGCGTCCCAGCAGGGGATAGAGCGTGCCGCCCTTGATGGCGCCGAGCCCGGCGTCGGCGAGGCGCGCGGCGATCGCGTACCCGTAGGTGGGGCCGGCGGCGAGGATGCGCAGCACGCACACGTCCAGGACGCCGCGCAGCCACTCGCTGGGCCAGGTGTTCTCGGGCATGACTAGATAGTGTCGCGAACTAGTCAGGCTGTCAATCTAGTTGTCGCAGCATGCCCGACGACGCCGCTCCCCCCTCCCCGTGCGCTGCGGCAGCGCCGCGTGGGTGGCCCGAGGCATCCTGGAAGACATGTGCGGACGCTATGCCTCCTTCCGGGACGCCCAGGACCTGGCCGACGAGTTCGCGATCGCCGACCTCGCCGACGACGCGCGCCTCCTGCCGCCCTCCTGGAACGTCGCCCCGACAGACCCCGTGCGGATCGTGGTCGAGCGCGCGGCCAAGGACACAGGAGAGGTCCGCCGGTCGCTGCGGGTGGCCCGCTGGGGCCTCGTGCCGAGCTGGGCCAAGGACCCGGGCGTCGGTGCACGCATGATCAACGCGCGCGCGGAGTCCTTGCTGGACAAGCCCGCCTTCGCCAAGCCGTTCGCGGCCCGGCGCTGCCTGGTTCCCGCCGACGGCTACTACGAGTGGCGCCGGATCGAGACTCCCCCGGCCCCCGGATCGACAGCCCGCAAGCCCAAGGTCAGCAAGCAGCCGTTCTTCATCCACCCCGACGGGTCGGCGGTCGCGGCGTTCGCGGGGCTCTACGAGTTCTGGCGCGACCGGACCAAGGCGGACGACGATCCCGCACGCTGGCTCGTGTCGACCACCATCGTGACGACCGCCGCCGCCCCCGCGCTCGCGTCGATCCACGACCGCATGCCGCTGTCGCTCGCCCCGGACCTGTGGGACGCGTGGCTCGACCCTGCCGTCGGCAAGGACGAGGCCGCGGGCCTGCTGGTCGCCCCCGAGGTGCGCATGACGGCGCAGGAGGTCGCGCCGCTGGTCAACAGCGTGGCCAACAACGGCCCAGAGCTGGTCCTCGCGGTCTGAGGCCGGGCCTCGGCCCCGCGACGCCGGGCCCGCACGGCCCCATGGTCGGTCCGTCGAGCCGCAGCGGCCGGAGTGCCGGTCAGCCCTTGTACGCCCACTGCAGGCGCACGGGCTCGATCACTCCCAGGCCATGGACCTCACGCTCGGGCTGGGCCGTCAGCGCGAACCGCGAGTCCCGCGAGAGCAGGGCGGCCGTCTCGCGGTCGATGAGCACGGTCGCGGGCTCGGCGATCTCGGTGAGCCGCGACGCGAGGTTGACCGACGGTCCGAACACGTCGCCGAAGCGCGAGAGCACCCGGCCCCAGACGAGGCTGACCCGTACGGGCGGGACCTCGATCCCCTCGCCGGCCCGCTCGCCCTCCTCGGCGAGGCCGAGCGCCACCTTGGCCCCCGTCGCGACGTCGTCGGCGACGTACAGGACCGCGTCCCCGATGGTCTTGACGACGCGGCCGCCGGCCGCCGTGATGACGTCGCGCGCCCGGGTCTCGAAGAGCTGCACGAACTCGGCGAGCTCGCTCGACCCGAGCCCGGCCGTGCGCTTGGTGAACGAGACGATGTCGGCGAACCCGACCGCCCGCGGGAGCGGCAGCTCCTGGGAGTCGGTGACGTCACCCGCGCGGGCCTCGGAGAACTCGACCGCGAACCGCGCCGCCACGGCCGCGAGCTGGCGGCGCCACGCGTGGCTCAGCTGGGTCTCCAGCACGGGCGCGAGGTCCGGGAGCCGGTCGAGCACGAGCAGCCGGGCGCTCGTGTCGTCGAGGTCGAACCGCTTGGTCATGTGCTCGACGAGCGCCTCGACCTGCCAGAGCACGAGCCGTTCGGTCGTGTGGCCCATCGACCGGATGAGGGTCGTCAACGACCGGTCGTCGAACTGCTCGCGCTCGGCGACCGAGTAGATCTGCTCGAGGGCGACCGCGTCGTCCTCGGTGAACATCTGCTCCTGCTCCTCGGTGATCGGGAGCCCGAGCGCCTGCCAGTACGAGCGCACCTGCTTCTCGGTGAGCCCGGCCCGCTCCGCGAGCCCCTCGACCGTGAGGGCGCGGGGCCCGCCCAGGAGGGCCGCGTCGACGTCGGCCTCGACCGTCGCCCGCTCGGGGACGACGGGGCTCTCCGCTCGACTCTCCTCGGCTGCCTTCGTCGTCTCGGTGGTCTCTTCGGCTGCCTCAGGGATGTCGTGCGTCACAGACAGATCCTAGTTCAGTACGGCCCCAGGCCCTGGCCCGCTCACCCCGCTTGCGCACCGACGGGGCCTCCGGCGGGGCCCGCGGGGGCTGCTCCACCGGTCCCCGAGCCGGCCGCGTCCCCCGACCCCGCACGCAGGTGGTGCACGTCGCCGCTGTGCAGCGAACGGGTCGTCCCGTCCCCCTCACGGACCAGCAGCGACCCGTCGGGCCCGAACCCGAACGCCTCGCCGATCACCTGCCCACCCCCCGTGAGCTCGACCCGCACGTGCGCGCCGAGCGTGGCGCTCACCTCGACGCACTCCGCGACGAGCCCCGCAGCCTCGGCGTCGCCTCCCGCGTCCTGCCAGCGGCCGAGCGTCTGCGCGAACGACTCCTCGAGCGCCGTCAGCAGGACCTCACGGTCCGTCGTGGCAGCCCCCACCAGGGCGAGCGAGGTGGCCGAGGCGACCGGGAGCTCGCCCTCGCTCTGCAGGACGTTGAGCCCGACGCCCACGATCGCTCCGCCGTCGGGCAGGAGCTCGCACAGGATGCCCGCGACCTTGCGGCGCGTCCCCCAGCCCTCGACCTCCTCCGCTGCCCCGCGGCCTCCGTCGGCCGCCGCGCCCGGCGCCGGGACGAGCACGTCGTTGGGCCACTTGACCACGGCCTCGACGCCCGCGGTCGCGCGCAGGCACCGGACCGTCGCGAGGCCCGCGAGCAGCGGCAGCCAGCTCAGGCGCTCGCGCGGCACGTCGGGCCGGACCAGGAGCGAACCCGTCAGCGCGGTCCGCGCGGGCGTCTCCCAGGTGCGCCCCGCACGGCCCCGCCCACCGACCTGGTGCTCGGCCACGAGCAGCGCGGGTGCAGGCCACGCCTGGGGGTCCTGGGCCACGGCCGCGGCCAGCTCGGTGTTGGTCGAGACGGACTCCTCGACGACCTCGAGGCGCTCGAGCGGGCCGTGCGGGACGACGAGCAGGTCCCGCAGGAAGTCGGGGCGCAGCGCAGGGTGGTCGGCAGTCGTCATGCCCCCATCATGCACGGACGCGCCCGGAGCACGGCAGCACCACCCGCGCGACGAGGGGGCGTCTCGCACGACCACGGGCACCGCGCCGCAACGGTTTGTGGGAACCCTCCAACGCCGACGCGGACGCCGGTGCGATCCCCCGCACCCGCTTGGTCCCACCCACCAACTAGGCTCGTCTGCGTGAACGAACCTGTCGCCGGCACCACCCCGGCCCCCACCGGTCAGCTCATCGGCACCGCAGCGAAGCTCGCCGACCTCGACCGTCGGCGCGCCGAGGCGTCCGTCGCACCCGAGGAGGCGGCCCGCGCCAAGCAGCACGCCCGGAACAAGAAGACGGCCCGCGAGCGCATCGAGACCCTGCTCGACGAGGGCAGCTTCGTCGAGCTCGACGCGTTCGCCAAGCACCGCTCGACCAACTTCGGGCTCGAGAAGAAGCGGCTCGCGGGCGACGGCGTGGTCGTGGGGTACGGGACCGTCGACGGTCGTCAGGTGTGCATCTACTCGCAGGACTTCACGGTCTTCGGCGGGAGCCTCGGCGAGGTGCACGGCCAGAAGATCACCAAGGTCCAGGACCTGGCCCTGCGCACGGGCGTCCCGCTCGTCGGGATCTCCGACGGCGGTGGCGCGCGTATCCAGGAAGGGGTCGCGGGGCTCACGCAGTTCGCCGAGATCTTCCGGCGCAACGTCGCGGCCTCGGGCGTCATCCCGCAGATCTCGCTCATCCTCGGCCCGAGCGCGGGCGGCGCGGTGTACTCCCCCGCCCTGACCGACTTCATCGTCATGGCCGACCAGACGTCGAACATGTTCATCACGGGCCCCGACGTGATCCGTGCGGTCACGGGCGAGGACGTGGGGTTCGAGGAGCTCGGCGGGGCACGCACCCACAACGAGCGCTCGGGCGTCGCGCACTACATGGGCACCGACGAGGACGACGCGATCGACTACGTGCGCCACCTCATCGGCTACCTGCCGCAGAACAACCTCTCGGACGCCGCCGGCTTCCCGCCCGAGGACACCGAGCTCGAGGTCACGGACGAGGACCTCGAGCTCGACACCCTGGTCCCCGACTCGGACTCGCAGCCGTACGACATGCGCACCGTGATCGAGCACGTCCTGGACGACGGCGACTTCCTCGAGGTGCAGCCGCTCTTCGCGAAGAACGTCCTGATCGGGTTCGGGCACGTCGAGGGCCAGTCGGTCGGCGTCGTGGCCAACCAGCCCCTCGCGATGGCCGGGACGCTCGACATCGACGCGGCCGAGAAGGCCGCGCGGTTCGTGCGCACGTGCGACGCGTTCAACATCCCCGTCCTGACCCTCGTGGACGTCCCGGGCTTCCTGCCGGGCGTCGACCAGGAGCACCAGGGCATCATCCGTCGCGGCGCCAAGCTCATCTACGCGTACGCCGAGGCCACGGTCCCGCTCGTCACGCTCATCACGCGCAAGGCGTACGGTGGCGCGTACATCGTCATGGGCTCCAAGCAGCTCGGCGCGGACGTGAACCTCGCGTGGCCCACCGCCCAGATCGCCGTGATGGGCGCCGGCGGCGCGGTCAACATCCTCCAGCGCAGCACCCTCAAGGCTGCGGCGGACGCAGGGCTGGACGTCGACGCCGAGCGGGCACGCCTGGTCGGCGAGTACGAGGAGGCCATCGTGAACCCCTGGGACGCGGCCGAGCGCGGCTACGTCGACGCGGTGATCCGTCCGTCGGAGACCCGCGTGCAGGTCGTGCGCGCGCTGCGCGCGCTGCGCACCAAGCGGGCGAGCCTGCCCCCCAAGAAGCACGGCAACATCCCGCTGTGACCGCGGGAACCCCAGCACCGCACGACGACGCGAACCACGAGACGAACCGCGAGGACGACATGCCCGACGAGCACACGAGCGACGGCCACGAGGGCCACGACCACCCCGACAACGGGCACGACAGCGTGTCGCACGGCGCCGAGCCGCTCGGCCCGGTCGACGAGGCGCCGCTGCACGCCGCGGTCGACGCCCTGGCCGCAGCCCTGCACGACTACATCGGCACCGCGGTGGGTGTGCGCTCCGAGTTCGGTGCGTCCGAGGCCGACGAGGACCCCCGTGTCCTTGCCCTCGAGGCGCGCATCAGCACGCTCAACGCCCAGGTCTACGACGCGCTGCACGGTTCGCTCGGCATGCACCCGGACCTCACCTCGCTCGTGTGGGCCTCGGACGAGGAGCTCGGCGCGGGCGGCGACGCGGACGCGCCCCCGGCGCCCGAGGTCGCCGAGCCCTTCTACCTGGGCTTCGTCGTGGGACCGGGCTCGACGCCCGACACCTCGCTCGACTCGGTCATCGACTTCCTCGACAACGCGGGCGAGCAGGTCGTCGCGGCCCTCGCCGAGGCCGGCTTCGACATCCCCGAGTGGGCCGCGTCGCGCGGCGAGGCCGCCGACTTCGAGGGGTACGGGGACGCGGCGGACGACCCGACGGACGGCAGCCTGTGAGCGGGACGCCCGAGGCGCCGTCGGGCCGTTCGCTGCGCGTCGTGCGCGGCGCGCCCGACGACATCGAGGTCGCGGCCCTCGTCGCGGGGCTCGCGGCGGCCGCAGCGGCCTCGCACGTGCCCGACGACGAGGCGCCCCTGTCCGAGTGGACCAACCGTGCGCGCGGTCTGCGCGGGACCGGGGCGGGCGCGACGGCCAAGAGCTTCGGCGGCCGCGCGGGTCGGCACAACGCCGACTCCTGGCGGTGGAGCCTGCAGTCATGAGCCAGACCACGACCGTCCTGGTCGAGCTCGCGGACGGCCCCGGGGCCGTCGAACGTCCGCTCACGGCCGACGGCAGCGGGCCCGCCGTGCCGCCGCTCCCGGCCCGCACCGGCTGGCGCCGGTGGGCGTGGATCGTCCCGACCGTCCCGACGGTCGCGCTCGTCGCCTACCAGCAGCTCGCCCCGTCGCAGGGCTGGCCCCTGCCGGCCGCGGTGCTGGGCGTCCTGACCGTCCTGCTCCTGCTCGTCGCGGTCCTCGCGCTCGCGCGGTACCTCGACGACCGCGAAGCGCAGCGCGAGACCCGCGCACGCGACGCCCTGCTCACGGCGGCCGAGCGCACCACGGGCTCGGTG
The DNA here is from genome assembly GCF_042726775.1 of Oerskovia sp. NPDC060287. NCBI lineage: Bacteria > Bacillati > Actinomycetota > Actinomycetes > Micrococcales > Cellulomonadaceae > Oerskovia > Oerskovia sp. NPDC060287. The sequence goes on along the minus strand of NZ_JBHXBO010000036.1, from coordinate 5,265 downwards.
CTCGTCGACGTCACGGCCGAGGCGGACCAGGTTCCCTCAGGATCCTCGCGCGAGCTGCCCGACGGCGCCACGCTCGTGAGCGGTCGGCTCACCTTCTCGGTCGACCACGTCCCCGTCCGGGCACCGTTCACGGTGCCCGTCCCCGCCATGACGGAGGGCCCCCGCTCGGGCGACCCCGTCGCGGTCTGGTACCCCCGGGGTACGCAAGGGCGGCCGGCCGTCGTGCTCGTGCGCTACCAGCGCGCCTGGGCGGACGACCTGCTCGCCGCGATGCACCCGGAGCGGGCCGGTGGTGGGACCGGCGTCTCCGGGGTCGGGACCGCCGACCCGGCGCCCGCCGGTGACGCCGAACCGTCCTCGGCGCCGACGAACCAGGACCTCCTCGATGCCCTCGGTCGGGCGGGCGCCGAGCACCCCCGCCTTGTCACCGAGCAGGTCGCGCCCACCGGGGCGTGGAGATCCGTGCGCGTCGAGCTCTCGCTCCCGGGCAGCACGCGGTCCGTCCTCGTCTTCGAGGACGCTGACGAGCTCGTGTACATCGGCCCGGACGGGGGCAGTGCGCAGTCGCTCGAGCTGACCGCCCCGTCGGCCGTGCTCGACCTGGCGGAACGACTCCTGCGCCAGGACTGATCATCCTCACGGACGACGACCCCTGCGGGTACCACGCAGTAACCTCTACCGGGTGACCTCACCCACCTCGCCGGCCGAGCCCGGCACCCCCACCGCCAGGACCCCCCGCACGCCCTCCGCGATCGACGCGATCGCCGACGCGTACGTGCTCACGGTCGCCGACCTGAACCCGCTCGCCGCCACGGCCATGGGCCTCACGGGCTACGACCACCGCATGACCGACCTGTCGCCCGCCGGGTACGAGGCCCTCGCGGCCGCGGACCGGGCCGTGCTGGCCGAGCTCGCGGACGCCGAGCCCGTCGACGACGTCGACCGGGTCACGCTCGCCGCGATGCGCGAGCGCGTCGGTCTCTCGCTCGAGCTGCACGAGGCCGGCGAGGACCTCGCGCTGCTCAACAACATCGCGTCCCCGCTGCAGGAGCTGCGCGACATCTTCGACATGATGCCCACGGGCACGGTCGAGGCGTGGGAGAACGTCGCGGCCCGTCTCGCGGCCCTGCCGGGAGCCATGGACGGGTACATCGCCTCGCTCACGGCCGGTGCCGCGCGCGGCAACGTCGCGGCGATCCGCCAGGTCCGCGAGGGCGTCAAGCAGGCCCGCGAGCTCGCGAACCCCGAGACGTCGTTCTTCGTCACGTTCGTCCGTGGCGAGGAGGCGTCGGCCGTGCTCGACGAGTCCGCGGCGTGCTCGCTCGTGCGCAAGGAGCTCGAGATCGGCGCGGCGGGTGCCGTGGCCGCCTACGGCAGGCTCGCCGACTTCCTGGAGGACGAGCTCGCACCCCAGGCCCCCACGGCCGACGGCGTGGGGCGCGAGCGCTACGCCCTCGCGTCGCGCAACTTCCTCGGCGCAGAGGTCGACCTCGAGGAGACCTACCAGTGGGGCCTCGAGGAGCTCGCGCGCGTCATCGCCGAGCAGGAGGCCGTCGCCGCCCAGATCGCCGGCCCGGGCGCCACGGTCGAGGAGGCCGTCGCGATCCTCGACGCGGACCCGAGCCGCAGGCTCGACGGCACGGACGCGCTGCGTGCGTGGATGCAGGAGACCTCGGACGCCGCGATCCAGGCCCTCGACGGCGTGCACTTCGACATCCCCACCCCGGTCCTGGACCTCGAGTGCATGATCGCCCCGACCCAGACCGGCGGGATCTACTACACGCCCCCGAGCGACGACTTCTCGCGCCCCGGGCGCATGTGGTGGTCCGTGCCGCCGGGCGTGACCGAGTTCAACACGTGGCGCGAGAAGACGACCGTCTACCACGAGGGCGTCCCGGGCCACCACCTGCAGTGCGGCCAGGCCGTCGCCGCGCGCGACACGCTCAACTCGTGGCGCCGCCTCGCGTGCTGGGTCTCGGGCCACGGCGAGGGCTGGGCCCTGTACGCCGAGCGCCTCATGGCCGACCTGGGCTACCTCGACGACCCGGGCGACCGGCTCGGGATGCTCGACGGCCAGCGCATGCGCGCGGCCCGCGTCGTGCTCGACATCGGCGTGCACCTCGGGCTCGACGCGCCCGAGGAGTGGCGCGGCGACTCCGAGGACCCGCGCTGGGACGCCGACAAGGCCTGGGAGTTCCTCAAGGCCAACGTCAACATGGACGAGTCGTTCGTGCGCTTCGAGCTCAACCGCTACCTCGGGTGGCCTGGGCAGGCCCCGTCCTACAAGGTCGGCCAGCGCCTGTGGGAGCAGACGCGCGACGCCGCCCGTGCGGCCGCGGAGGCCCGCGGTGAGGAGTTCGACGTCAAGGCGTTCCACGAGCGTGCCCTGAACCTGGGCTCGGTCGGCCTCGACGTGCTGCGCGGAGCCCTGCAGTGAGCGACACCAGCACCCCTGCACCCCGCCTGCTCCTGGCTTCGCAGTCCCCGGCCAGGCTCGCGACCCTGCGCTCGGCGGGCGTCACGCCCGAGGTCCGGGTCTCGGGGCTCGACGAGGACGCGGTCCTCGACGCCGCGACCGCACGGTTCGGTGCGCTCGACCCCGCCGACGCGGTGCTCGTCCTCGCCCAGGCGAAGGCCGAGGAGGTCGCCCAGGTGCTCACGCGCGAGGCGCGCGAGCGTGACGAGGCGAGCGACGCCGTCGGGCCCGAGGAGAGCGCACCGATCGTGGTCGGCTGCGACTCGATGCTCGAGCTCGCGGGCGAGGTGTACGGCAAGCCGAAGGACGCCGACGAGGCGACCGCCCGGTGGCGCGCGATGCGCGGCCGGTCCGGCGTGCTGCACACCGGGCACTGGCTCGTCGACCTGCGCGACCCGCAGGACGGCGGCAGCGGGGCGACGCTCGGCGCGACCAGCTCGACGACGATCCACTTCGCCGACGTGACCGACGCCGAGATCGCCGCGTACGTCGCGACGGGCGAGCCGCTCGCGGTCGCCGGCGCGTTCACGGTCGACGGCCTGGGCGGGGCGTTCGTCGAGAGCATCGAGGGCGACCACCACGGCGTGGTCGGCATCAGCCTGCCGCTCGTGCGCGAGCTGCTCGGCGAGATCGACGTGGCCTGGACCGACCTCTGGGCGTGAGCCGATGACGGCCCGCCTGCTCCGCTGCGCCGCGCCTTCGGGCGCCGGGCGGCAGAGCGGGCGGGCCGTCGGCTTGTCGAGGCCGCACAACGCAGGCCGACCCCGGGGCGGTTCGTCCCGCCGACCATGGAGGGTTCCTACAAACGACCCCGGTGTGCCTTGGCCTGATCTCCAATCTTGTCCGGTACCGGTGGTCGGAGCGTGAACCGAGGGCGCCCGACGCGTTACCGTGAGCCGTGCCCGTGAACTCAACGAACCCCGCGACCAGCCTGCCCAGACGACTGTCGAAGGTTCTCATCGCCAACCGCGGGGAGATCGCGGTCCGCATCGCCCGCGCCTGCGCCGACGCCTCGATCGCGTCGGTCGCCGTGTACGCGGACTCCGACCGCGAGGCCCTGCACGTGCGCCTCGCCGACGAGGCGTACGCGCTCGACGGCGCGCGCGCCGCCGACACCTACCTCGACGTCGCCAAGCTGCTCGACGTCGCACGCCGTGCGGGCGCCGACGCGGTGCACCCGGGCTACGGCTTCCTCGCCGAGAACGCCGGGTTCGCCCAGGCCGTGATCGACGCGGGCCTCGTCTGGATCGGCCCGCCCCCCTCCGCGATCGACGCGCTCGGCGACAAGGTGAGCGCCCGGCACATCGCGCACCGTGCGGGCGCTCCCCTGGTCCCCGGCACCCCGGACCCTGTCGCCGACGCGACCGAGGTCCACGCGTTCGCCGCCGAGCACGGCCTGCCGATCGCGATCAAGGCGGCCTTCGGCGGCGGCGGGCGCGGGCTCAAGGTCGCGCGCACGGTCGACGAGATCGACGAGATGTTCGACTCCGCGGTCCGCGAGGCCACCGCGGCGTTCGGTCGCGGCGAGTGCTTCGTCGAGCGGTACCTGGACACCCCGCGCCACGTCGAGACCCAGTGCCTGGCCGACGAGCACGGCACGGTCGTGGTCGTCTCGACGCGCGACTGCTCGCTCCAGCGCCGCCACCAGAAGCTCGTCGAGGAGGCCCCCGCGCCGTTCCTGACCGACGAGCAGCAGGCCGAGCTCTACAAGGCCTCCGAGGCGATCCTGCGCGAGGCCGGGTACGTCGGCGCCGGGACCTGCGAGTTCCTCGTGGGCGCCGACGGCACCATCTCGTTCCTCGAGGTCAACACGCGCCTGCAGGTCGAGCACCCGGTCTCCGAGGAGGTCACGGGCATCGACCTGGTGCGCGAGCAGCTGCGCATCGCGGCGGGAGAGCCGCTCGGCTACTCGCAGGTGGCCACGCGCGGGCACTCGCTCGAGTTCCGCATCAACGGCGAGGACCCGGCCGCGAACTTCCTGCCGGCCCCGGGCCGTATCACGCGCCTGCACTTCCCCAGCGGACCGGGCGTGCGCGTCGACAGCGGCGTGAGCGAGGGCGACGTCATCTCCGGCGCGTTCGACTCGATGATCGCCAAGGTCATCGTGACCGGTGCCACGCGACTCGAGGCCGTCCAGCGAGCACGTCGCGCGCTGCGCGAGATGGTCGTCGAGGGCATCCCGACGGTCGTCCCGTTCCACCGCGCCGTGCTGGACTCCGAGGACTTCGTCCCCGCCGACGACTCGGCGTTCCGCGTGCACACGCGCTGGATCGAGACGACGTTCGCCGACGAGCTGACCAAGCTCGCGCCCGCCACGCCCGCCCAGACTCCTGCCGAGGAGGACGAAGCGCCCGCGACCGAGCGGGTGGTCGTCGAGGTCGGCGGCAAGCGCCTCGAGGTCGTCCTCCCCGCGGGGCTCGGCATGGCGGCGGGCCGCGCCCGCTCGGCCAACGCGGCCCGGCGCCCCGCGCGTCGCTCGGCGACCAAGGCGGGCTCGAGCAACGGCACGACGCTGGCCTCGCCCATGCAGGGCACGATCGTCAAGGTCGCGGTCTCCGAGGGCGCCGTGGTCGCCGAGGGCGACCTCATCGTGGTGCTCGAGGCCATGAAGATGGAGCAGCCCCTCGTCGCGCACCGTGCGGGCCGCGTCACGGGCCTGACCGCCGGGGTCGGCGCGAGCGTGAGCTCGGGCACCTCGATCTGCGAGATCACCGACGTCGCCGAGGCGTCCGCCTGACGCTTCTTCGCTGAGACGCCGACGGGGTTCGGCCGGCACGCTCCGAAGAGCG
>NZ_JBHXBO010000035.1:0-24286 GCF_042726775.1 Oerskovia sp. NPDC060287 | reverse complement strand
GTCCCGGAAGGGGCCGCCCTCGCGGCGTCCCGGGACGCCGACCGGCGCGCACAATGGACGGGTGAGCACTCGCGTGGTCGACGACCTGCGGTCCCGTGCGGGCCGTGCCCTGTTCGAGCGTGTCGCAGGCCCGGACGGCCCGGCCGAGCGCTCTCGGATCCACGACACCCCGGGCCCCCGCTGGTTCGCACCGGACTCGGCGATCGCGCGCGTCCACGGTGACGCGTCGATGTTCGTGGGCGGCCTGCGCGCCTTGCTGCTCCAGTCGTTGCACCCGCTCGCCATGGCGGCGGTCGCGGCGCACTCGGGGTACCGCGGCGACCCGTGGGGTCGCCTGGCCCGCACGAGCACCTTCCTCGCGGTCACGACGTTCGGGACGGTCGAGCACGCGCAGCAGGCGATCGACGTGGTCCGCTCGGTGCACGTCCGCGTGCGCGGCACGGCTCCCGACGGTCGCCCGTACGCTGCCGACGACCCCTGGCTGCTGCGCTGGGTCCACGTGGCCGAGGCCGACAGCTTCCTCGCCGCGCACCAGCGCTACGGCGAGCGTCCCCTCGACGCCGCGGGCTGCGACGAGTACCTGGCCCAGGCCGCGACGATCGCGGACCGGCTCGGGGCCGTGGACCCGCCGCGCTCGCGCGCCGAGATGGCGCGGGCTCTCGAGGAGTTCCGCCCGCAGCTCGCGAGGACCACCGAGTCCGACGACGTCGCGCGCTTCCTGCTCTCCGAGCCGCCGCTCCCGTTCCTCGCCCGTGGCCCGTACGCGGCACTGGGGGCGGCGTCGGTCGCGTCGCTGCCCCCGTGGTCGCTGCGCATGATCCCGGTGCGGTGGCCGATGCGGGGCGAGTCGGTGCTCGTGCGAGCGGGTGGCCGGACCGTCACGAAGGCGATCCGCTGGGCGCTGGCCGGGTCGTAGCGCAGGGGCGCGCCGTGCGGGCCGTGCGGTGTCCCTGGCCGTCGCCGAGATATCCTCACCCGGGCCCCCATAGCCCAATCGGCAGAGGCATCCGACTTAAAATCGGCGCAGTCTGGGTTCGAGTCCCAGTGGGGGCACCCTGCCTACGACAACCCCGTCGGCCCGTCCGGCTCCGGGTCCTCGGCGGCCACCTGGCCGAGGGACACCTGGTTGCCGTCGGGGTCCAGCACCCGGGCGACGCGTTCGCCCCACGGCTGGTCCTCGGGCGGCGAGACCACGACGACGCCGGCCGCGGCCAGGTGCGACACGGCCTGGTCGCAGTCGTCGACCGTGACCCACAGGTGAGCGTGCCCGACGTCGGTGCTCTCGCGGTCGACCCCGATCCCGAGCGACGCGTCGCCCACGGCGACCGAGACGTAGACGGGTGGGCCGTCGGCAGGGAACTGGTACTCCACGGTGCCGCGCAGGAGGTCGCGGTAGAAGCCGAGCGACCGGTCGAGGTCGGTCGTGACGAGGATGGGGAAGAGCGTGCGGAACATCGGTGGGCCGCCTCTCGCGAAGGTCTCCTCGGAGTCGTTCCCACGTTACGCCAGCAGCAGACGAGCCACTCCTGCGGGCCTCCGCGACGCGGGTCGGCGCTAGGTTGAGGGGACGAGGGCCGCCGAGCCCACGACCGCGACGAAGGAGCACGCGATGGCAGCCGCAGGCCAGGTGGTGCTCTTCGAGCGCCGGACCGCCGAACCGTTGCTGCGCCACGTCGTGGGCGGGATCCTGCGGGCCGAGCGCACCGAGCAGGCGCGCACGCTGCTCGACGTCGCCCTCGCGGCCCAGGTCTCGACGGCGTACCTCTCGGAGGTCGAGCGCGGCCGCAAGGAGGCCTCGTCGGAGGTGCTCGCTGCGATCTGCCGCGCGCTCGGCCTGCGCGTGGTCGACCTGCTGGCGCGCAGCCAGGACGAGTTCGACGCCGAGGCGAACCGCCGTGCGGGCGTCGAGCGCCGCAGCCTCACGTCGCGCCCGCGTGCCGCGCGCGAGCTCCACGCGCTCGGTACGGCGCCGCGCCGCAGCGCGGCACCGGTGCGCAGCACCACGCCCACCACGACGGTCCTGCTGCTCGCGGCCTGATCACCACCGCACGCTCACGCGGCCGCGCAGCCCGACGGCCGTGCCATGACCGGACGCCCCGCCCCGGGCCCGCCCCGCCCCGGCACCAGCCGACCGCGGCTCCGAGGGTCGCGCCCTCCGGATTCTGCCGTGGGTGAATCCGCCCTCCTCGCGCGTCGATCTGTCCGTTTCGCCGCGCGCCCCGCGCTCGTCGGTGGTGTGCTGAACGGATGTCGCAGACGAACCCGGCCCCGACCCTCCAGGACCTCGTCGACCGCGCCGTGATCCTCTCGACCGAGCACCAGGTGCACTTCGCCGAGCTGGGCGGTGAGTCCGCGTGGGACGCCGACCTCCAGGCGGGCACTCTTACTTTCCACAGCGAGGTCCCGCTCGTGTGCGGGGCGCACTTCCTGGGTACTGCGGCCCCGGGGACGCAGAGCTGGCTGTGGGGCTGGCACAACGTCAACAGCTTCCCGGACGGCGTCGTTGCCGCGGCCGAACACGTCCACCAGCGCGGGGTCTCGGGAGGCATCTTCGAGCTGAGCACGGCCGAGATCCTCCTGACCGACGCAGTCCCGTACCGTCTCGCGCTCGCCGCCAAGGCCGTCACGGGCCACTTCACCCACTTCGCGGCCCCCACGGGAGGCGGGACGTGCGCGTGGTTCCTGCTGACCCATCCGCGGTTCGAGCTCTCGCCGGCCTCGGTCCCGCGGGTCCTGCGCGTGATCCCGGAGGGGATCGGCAGCACGACGGTCTCCGACCACCGCCGAGCGGTGCGCGCGTACGCGGTCCTGCGCGGCCTCGACATCCGCTGGCTCGACGAGCAGACGGCCGTCGTCGGGGCGTCCGACGGCGAGGTGACGGTCGCGTTCGACGGTCACGGGCGTCTGACGAACCTGTCGGCGACGCTCACGGCCGCCCCGGAGCCGGAGCCTGCACCCGCGCCGGCGCCCGAGCGTCGCGGGTGGTTCGGCCGCAAGAAGGAGCGCTGACGCCAGGCTCGCCGGGCGCGCGCGGTGAGCGACGCCGTCGGGCAGGGGGACCACCGTGCCCGACGGCGTCACGCACCTACGCCGCGACCGACAGCTTGCGCGAGGTCACCACCGCGTCGGCGAGCCCGTACTCCACGGCCTGGTGGGCCGTGAAGATGCGGTCGCGGTCGGTGTCGGCGCGCAGCCGCTCGACGCTCTGCCCCGTGTGCCGGGCCAGGACGAGCTCGGTCTCCGCGCGCAGGCGCAGGATCTCCTGGGCCTGGAGCGTCAGGTCGGAGATGGTGCCCTCCGCGCCGCCCGAGGGCTGGTGCAGCAGGACCCGCGAGTGCTCGAGCACGAACCGCTTGCCGGGCGTCCCTGCGGCGAGCAGCACCGCGGCGGCCGACGCGGCCTGGCCCATGCAGATCGTCGAGACGTCCGAGCGGATGAACTGCAGGGTGTCGTAGATGGCCATGAGCGCGGTGATCGACCCGCCCGGGGAGTTGATGTAGAGGCCGATCTCCTGGTCGGGGGCGTCGGACTCGAGGTGCAGGAGCTGGGCCATGACGACGTTGGCGACGCCGTCGTCGATCTCGGTGCCGAGGAAGATGATGCGCTCCGAGAGGAGGCGGCTGAAGACGTCGAACGCGCGCTCGCCGAGCGGGGTGCGCTCGACGACCGTCGGGATCGTGTAGGTGGACATCAGAGGCCGACCTTCCGGGAGTGGGCGGTGGGGCGGACGTCGTCGACCGACGCGACGATGTGGTCGACCATGCCGTAGGCGAGGGCCTGCTCGGCCGTGAACCAGCGGTCGCGGTCGCTGTCGGCCGTGACGGTCTCGGTGGTCTGGCCCGTGTGCTCGGCCGTGAGGCGGTGCATGAGGCCCTTGGTGTACTCGAGGTTCTCGGCCTGGATCGCGATGTCGACGGCCGTCCCCCCGATCCCGGCCGAGGGCTGGTGCATCATGATGCGCGTGTGGGGGAGCGAGTAGCGCTTGCCCGCGGTGCCGGTGCACAGCAGGAACTGCCCCATGCTCGCGGCGAAGCCCATCGCGAGCGTGCTGACGTCGTTGGGCACGAGCTGGATCGTGTCGTAGATCGCGAGGCCTGCGCTCACCGAACCGCCGGGAGAGTTGATGTAGAGCGCGATGTCGGCACGCGGGTCCTCGGCGGAGAGCAGGAGGAGCTGCGCGCACACGCGGTTCGCGACGGCGTCGTCGACGGCGGTACCGAGGACCACGATGCGCTGGTGCAGCAGGCGTGAGGAGAGCTGGTCGTCGAACGGGGAGGTGGGCGGCGGGGCCGGCGGCGTCCTGGTACCAGACGGCGAGCGGTGAGCTGGGCGCGGTCGTCGGCGGCGGCGTCGAGCGTGGTGCCGCGCACGACCTGCAGGGCGTGCGCGGCAGCGCGGCGCTCGCCCCAGGTCGTGAGGCGCTCGCCCACGGCGACGAGGAACCGGTCGCTCGGGCGCAGCGCGCGCAGGGACGGTGAACGGAGGTCGGAGCGGGTCGGTGCGTAGGTGCTCATGAGGGGTTCTCCTTGCCGTTGATCAGGGGGAACGCGTTGAAGTGGACCTGGACGGGGCGGGCCCCGGGGGTGTCCTGCTGACCGGCGAACCGGTCGAGGACCGTGTCGCTGAAGCGTTGCCACTCGGCCTGGACCTCGGCGAGCTGCTCCTTGGTGAGCCACATGTTGATCGTCGCGAGCGTGGCGCCGGACTCGAGCCAGGTGCGATCGAGGGTGCGGGCGCCGTCGAGGAAGTCCATGATCTTGCGCTGCCGCATGGCCTCGAACTCGCGGTTGATCGCGAGGGTCGCGATGACGTTGGCCTGGCTGTCGCCGCCGGACGCCGACGCGTCGTCGGGCAGCTCGATGGTGAACCCGCCGGGCGCCCGCTCCCACCAGCGCTCGCGCGCGGTGCCGCGGCCCGGGACCTCCTGGACGAACCCGTGACGCTCGAGCTGGCGCAGGTGGTAGCTCGTGGCGCCGCTCGACTCGCCGAGCAGCTCGGCCAGACCGCTCGCGGTCAGCGCGCTGTGGTGCCCCAGGAGATCGAGGATCTGGATCCGCAACGGGTGCGACAGCGCCTTGAGCGCGTCAGGGCCGACGGGCCGCTGAGCGCGGGGCTCGGGCGTCTGCTCGGAGTCGTGGTTCGTGGGCATGGCACCACCGTAGCGATGCAAAGATCTCTTTGCAAGAGTTTCTTTGCAACGAGTTCTTTGGAGTTCTCGGCGACGGCGTCGGGAGGGGGTGTCAGTCCGTGACCCTGCGCCCGCCGCGCTTGTAGGCGTCCAGGTCGTCGTTGAGCCGTTCGAGCAGCTCGCCCAGGAGCGCCCGGTCGAGGCGTGACCAGTCGGCCAGGACCTCGGCGTAGAGCTCGGTGCGCATCTCGCGGTGCCGGGCGAGCTCGTCGATGCCCTGCGGCGTGGCCTCGACCAGGACGGCGCGCCCGTCCGCGGGGTCGCGCGTGCGGCGGGCGAGGCCGGCCTTCTCCATCGCGACGACCTGGCGGGTCACGGTCGACGCGTCGAGGCCCAGGTGGTCGGCGAGGGTGTTGACGTTCTGGGCGCCGTCGACGAGGAGGTCGTGGAGCAGGAGGTAGGCCGACCTGTCCAGGGAGCCGCTCGGTGGCCCACCCGCCCGGGCCGACTTGGCGCGCCCTGCGGCCGTCGTCCGTTCGGCGCGTCGCAGGAGCTGGGCGAGCTCGAGCTCGATGGTCGAGAGCACCTCGCGCGCGGCCGGATCGGGCGCCCCGGTGTTGCCCTCGGCGACGCGATCCACAGAACTGTTACCCCGAGCAACTGTCATGGGTGTATTCTACAGGTAGTTATCTGCATGATGCAGGTAAATTCCCAGCGAGGCCGCAGCGGCCCGCGCACCAGCACCCACAGACCCGGGGGACGTGTGTCCAGAACCACCAGGAACGAGCCCAACAAGACCGCGATCTACGCGACCGCCCTCACGGCCTTCTTCGCCATCGCGGGCATCGCCGTGGTCGACCCGATCCTGCCGATCATCGGCCAGGAGATCGGCGCGAGCACCTGGCAGATCGAGCTGCTCTTCACGGCCTACATCGCGGTCATGGCGATCGGCATGATCCCGGCCGTCCTCGCGACCGGGAGGTTCGGGTACAAGAAGGTCCTCGGCGCGGGCGTGAGCCTGGTCGCCGTCGCGGCGATCCTCGCGGCCCTCTCGCAGAACATCGGTCAGCTCGCCGCGCTGCGCGGGCTGTGGGGACTGGGCAACGCGATGTTCTTCGCGACCGCGATGGTCCTGCTCGTCTCGCTCGCGAACGACCGCGAGTGGGTCGTCGGGCTGTTCGAGACCTGCGTGGGCCTGGGCTTCGCGGTCGGCCCGCTCATCGGCGGGCTGCTGGGCCAGTTCAGCTGGCGCATCCCGTTCCTCGCGTGCGGCCTGTTCATGATCGTCGCGCTCGCGCTGTCGATCACACGTCTCAAGGACCCGGCCGAGAAGCCGGCCCCGCTCCACGTGGGCCAGGTCTTCGCGCTCTTCCGCAAGCCCGGCTTCCGGGCGCTGTGCATCGTGACCGCGGCCTACAACTTCGTGTTCTTCATCATCCTGGGCTACACGCCGGTGTTCCTGGGTCTCGACGTCATCCCGCTCGGCCTCGTCTTCACGGCCTGGGGCATCGGGCTCGCGTTCGGCATCCTCGTCGTGGGGCACAGGCTCGCGCACACGGTCGGTGCCGTCCAGACCATGGGGATCGCCGTCGTGGGCGTGCTCCTGGCCACGGTGGCCCTCGCGCTCGACCTCGGCACGGCCGGGTCGGTCGTCGTCCTGGTGGTCGCCGGGGTGTTCATGGGCATCGCGAACGCGAACCTGACCGACCTCTCGCTCGCGCTCGGCAGCCCCGACCGGCGCGTGACCACCGGTGCCTTCAACCTGGTCCGGTGGGGCTTCGCGGCCCCGGCTCCCGTGATCGCGGGCCTGCTCCACCCGGTCGGCCTCTCGGTCCCGTACTGGGTCGGCGCGGGCGTGCTCCTCGTCGGGGTCGTCGCGTTCCTCGCGACCGCCCACAGGATGGCAGGAGAGCTGGGGGAGTCGATCCTGTGGTCGCGCTGGAACCGTCGTGCGCGGGCCGTCGAGGGGACGCCCGAGGAAGCGCTCGGCGAGATCTGAGCGGTAGGCGGGAGGCGCCGTCGGGCATCCGTGGGGGGACGCGCCTGCCGCCGGCCCGACGGCGCAGCCCGCCCCGCGCCTACTGCTCGCCCGGGTGCGAGGTGTCCTGGGCGGGGGTCTCCGGGGCCCGCGCGCCACCCTCGCGCACGACGCGCAGGAGCCCGCCGAGGCCCGCCTTGAGCCCTTCGAGCTCGGGGACCGTGAGCAGTGCGAGCGTCTCGGGACCCGCGGGCCCGTCGTTCGCGACGATGCTGCGCACCGCCTCGGCACCGCGCTCGGTCGCGGCCACGAGGCGGACGCGCCCGTCCTCGGGGTCGGCGCGACGGGACGCCATGCCGGCGGCCTCGAGCCGGTCGACGATCCCGGAGATCGTGGCGGGGCTGACTCCCAGGACCTCGCCGAGGTGGGTCGTGCTGCGCTCGCCGTCGATGAGCAGGATCCCCAGGGCGCGCATCTGCTGGGCCGTCAGGTGCGTGCGCATGAGCGGCTCGAGGCGTCGCGCGAGGACGAGCTCCTGCAGGGCGCGCTGCGCCTCGACGAGCTCGTGCTCGAGCCGGGCGCGGTCGGGGTCGGGGGACGGGGTCACGCGGCCGACTCTATCGGAGGCGCGGCGGGCGCCCTGGCCCCCTGAGGGGCCGTGACCTGCGGTTTCCCGGCTGGTGGGACACGGGAACTTCTCGTAATTGCTTAGCGTTAGGCTAACGACCCCGCGACGACGACGTCGTGACAATCCACCGTGCCCTGGAGGCCCCGTGTTCCGTCTCGCCCGAACGTCGTTGGCGAACCGCGCCGTCGTCGCGCTCGCCACGATCGCGATAGCCGTGTTCGGCGTCGTCAGCATGGGATCGCTCAAGCAGGAGCTCATCCCGAGCCTGCAGATCCCCACCGCCGCCGTCGTCGCCGTGTACCCCGGATCTGCCCCGGCGATCGTCGAGCAGCAGGTCACGACCCCCCTCGAGACCGCCGCCCGCGGAGTCGACGGCGTCGAGGACGTCACGTCGAGCTCCTCGACCGGCATGTCCGTGACGACCGTGCAGTTCACGTACGGCACCGACATGGACCTCGCCGCGCAGCAGCTCCAGACCGCGGTCACGCGCGTGAGCAGCCAGCTGCCCGCCGACGTGGACCCGACCGTCGTGACCGGCTCGGTCGACGACCTCCCCGTGATCCAGCTCGCCGTCTCCGGGGGAGCCGACGAGGCAGCGCTCGCCCAGACGGTCGACAGCGTCGTGGTGCCCGCGCTCGAGGAGGTCGCGGACGTGCGCAGCGTCGCGGTCAGCGGCGTCGCCGACCAGCAGGTCACGATCGACCTCGACGTCGCGGCTCTCGCCGCCGCGGGCCTGAGCCCGGCCCAGGTCACCACGATCCTCCAGGACAACGGCGTGGTCGTCCCGGCCGGGACGGTCGCCGCGGGCGACCGCACCCTGTCCGTCCAGGTCGGCTCGGCGGTCACGAGCGCCGACGACCTGATCAACCTGCCGCTCGTCGCCTCGCCGGCCGCGTCCGCCGCGGGCGCCGCAGCCGGGATCGCTCCGAGCACGCCCGTGACCCTGGGCGACGTCGCGACCGTGACCGTGGGCCCGCAGCCCGCGACCTCCTACTCGCGCCTCGACGGCGAGCCCGCGCTTGCCGTGGCGATCACCAAGACCCCGGCCGGCAACACTGTCGAGGTCTCGCACGCGATCCAGACCGCGATCGAGGACATGGACGGCGCCCTCGAGGCGAGCGACGTGCGCGTCGAGGTCGTGTTCGACCAGGCCCCGTTCATCGAGGAGTCCATCGAGGGCCTCGCGACCGAGGGCCTCCTCGGCCTGGTGTTCGCGGTCGTCGTGATCCTGCTGTTCCTCACGTCCCTGCGCTCGACCCTCGTCTCGGCGGTCTCGATCCCGCTGTCCCTGTTCGTCACGTTCATCGTCATGAACGCGACCGGGTACACCCTGAACATCCTGACCCTCGGGGCCATGACGGTCGCGATCGGCCGCGTGGTCGACGACTCGATCGTCGTGATCGAGAACATCAAGAGACACCTGTCCTACGGCGAGAAGAAGACCACCGCGATCCTCACCGCGGTCAAGGAGGTCGGCGGCGCGATCACGGCCTCGACCGTCTGCACCGTCGCGGTCTTCCTGCCCATCGCGCTGGTCGGCGGCATGGTCGGCGAGCTCTTCCGTCCGTTCGCCATGACGGTCGCGATCGCCATGACGGCGTCGCTGCTCGTCGCGCTGACGATCGTCCCCGTCCTGGCCTACTGGTTCATCAAGGCCCCCGCGGTCCCGGCCGACCCCGAGCAGGCTCGGATCGTGGCGGAGCAGGCCCGCGAGGCGGCCGAGCTCAAGGAGCGCCGCGGGCTGTGGCAGCGCGGCTACCTGCCGACGCTGGGCGCCGCGCTGCGCCACCCCGCCATCACCCTGACGGTCGCGGTCGCGGTCCTCGCGGGCACGGTAGCGCTCGTGCCGCGCCTCGAGACCAACTTCCTGGGCGACTCCGGTCAGGACACGATCACGGTCACCGAGTCCTTCGCACCGGGCACGTCCCTGGCGACGCAGGACGCCGCGGCTCGTGAGGTCGAGCAGGCGCTCATGGACCTCGAGTCCGTGGACACCGTCCAGACGACCGTCGGTACCGCGGGCGGCCCCGAGGCCGCGTTCTTCGGCGGCGGAGGGTCGCCGAAGGCCACGTTCTCGCTCACGCTCTCGGCCGACGCCGACGGCGTCGCGGCGCAGCAGGAGGTCCGTGACGCGGTCGCCGACCTGGGTGGCGAGGACTCCGAGGGCATCACGGTCGCGGGCGCCGACGCGGCGTTCGGCAGCTCGACCGTCGACCTCGTGGTCCGTGCTCCCGACACCGAGACGCTGGCCGACGCGGCCGACCAGGTCCAGCAGCTCGCCGAGGACACCGAGGGCGCGTCCGAGGTCACCAACAACCTCGCGAGCGCGCAGTCCACGATCCAAGTGACGGTCGACCGGGACGCGGCAGCCGCCGTCGGGCTCACCGAGACCCAGGTCGCGGGGACCGTCGCGAGCCTCATGTCGCCCTCGCCCGTGGGCAGCGTGAACCTCGGTGACGGCCCCGTGCAGGTGCGCGTCGCCGTCGGGCAGGCTCCTGCCACGGTCGACGAGCTCGAGGCGCTCGTGGTGCCCACGGCCGCGGGCGTCGTCCCGCTCACGCAGATCGCGAGCATCGACGAGGTCGAGGTCCCCACGTCGATCTCCCGGGTCAACGGCGAGCGCAGCGCGACCATCGCGGTCACGCCCGCGGGCCAGGACCTCGGCACGCTCACGACGGCCCTCACGGCCGCGATCGACGACCTCGACCTGCCGGGCGGGGCGACCGTCGAGCTCGGCGGCGTCGCGACCCAGCAGGCCGACGCGTTCGCCGACCTGGGCCTCGCGCTCCTGGTCGCGATCGCGATCGTCTACCTCGTCATGGTCGCGACGTTCCGCAGCCTGCTGCAGCCGTTCATCCTGCTCGTGTCGATCCCCTTCGCCGCGACCGGTGCGCTGCTCCTGCTGCTCGCGACCGGCACGCCGCTCGGTGTGCCGGCGCTCATCGGCATGCTCATGCTGGTGGGGATCGTGGTCTCGAACGCGATCGTCCTCATCGACCTCATCAACCAGTACCGCCAGCAGGGGCGGGGGCTGGACGAGGCCGTGCTCGAGGGCTCGCGCCAGCGGCTGCGCCCCATCGTCATGACGGCCGCGGCGACGATCTTCGCGCTCACGCCCATGGCGATCGGCATCACGGGCGGCGGCTCGTTCATCTCGCAGCCGCTCGCCCTCGTCGTGATCGGCGGGCTCCTGTCCTCGACGCTGCTCACGCTCGTCGTGGTGCCCGTGCTCTACACGATCGCCGAGCGCGCGGGCGAGAAGCGGGCGTCCAGGCGCGCCGCGAAGCGTGACGCCGAGGCCGCCGAGCTCGTCGGCAGGACCACCGAGAAGCCGGAGGTCGAGCCCGCGGTCTGATTCTCGCTGCGTCCTGCGCACGGCCCCGCGAGGGCTCAGCACACCGAGGCCCGCCCGTCCTTCCCGGACGGGCGGGCCTCGGTGTGCTCACCGCTCGTCGGCCACGAGCACCGGGGCGAGCGCCTCGTCGAGCCAGTCGAAGACCCGTTGCTCGGTCAGGGCGCGGGCGAGGGGCTGGCAGTGCAGGCTCGCCCCCTCGGCGGCGGTGAACCGCACGAGGGTCGCGACGTCGGGCGCGAGCCGGACGAGCTCCTCGGACTGGCCGGGCCAGAACTGCTCGCCCTCGGGGGCCGTTACGAGCAGGGGCGTGGTGATGCGGGCGGCGACGTCCCGCAGGTCGTACTTCTGGACCGCGCGGAGCGTCGCGGCGTAGCCCTCGACGCCGTACGGCCGCGAACGGAACCGCCACGTGGCCGCCGTGCCCTTCGACAGGCGCAGGCCCAGGTCCATGTCCCGGTCGAACGCGTGGTCCTTGCCCTCGTCGAGAAGCTTGAGGAGAGCCTTCGGCATCGTCGTCGTCCACGAGGCCGCGACCTCGACGACCCCGGGATCGACCACGGCCGCCGCGGGGCGGTGCTCGAACGCGAGCGCCCGCGGCACCCAGTACCCGGCCTGGCTCGAGCCGTAGACGGCGACCCGCTGCGCGTCCACGTCCGGTCGGTCCACGAGGGCGTCGAGCACGGGAGTCAGGACCGCCTCGAAGTCGTACCGGAAGGGCGTGCCGTGCTCGAACAGCATCGACTGCTGCCCCGGGCCGTCGAACACGAACGCGTGGTAGCCGCGACGCAGGGCTCCCGCCGCGCACGCGTTCCACATCGCGGTCAACGAGCCGTCGGACCCGTTGACCGCGACCAGGAGAGGTCGCGGACCAGCGGGCCCGCGCCCCGCGTCGCCGGTCGTCGAGCCGCCAGGCATCCGGGGGGCGTGGAAGAGGTAGCCGGGCAGGGTCGTGCCCTCGTACGGGACGTCGACGCGTTCGACGTCGAGCCCGCTCGTCCCGACCCACCGGTCCCACGCGGCGCGGTGCTTGCGGAAGGTGGACAGGAGCAGGTCGTCGCTGCCGAGGGCCGCGACCGCGTCGACCGCGACCGCGTAGTACGCGGACGCACGCAGGAACGCGGCGGCAGCGCTCGCGTCGTGCCCGGCGGCTGCCGCGTCCGTGGCGATCCCGGCCACGCGGTCGCCGAGCGCGTGCCACGCGTCGAACCACCCCTGGTGGTCCTTGTCGCGGACGTGCGCGACGGCCGCGAGGACCTCGCCCACGTCCGCCGTCCCGTTCGTGGCGCCGCCCAGGACGGTGCGGATCTCGTAGTCCCGGTCGCGGTCGCCGGAGAACCCGGCGTCGAACGGGTCGTGGTGAGCGGGCATGGCGGTCCCCTCGTGCGGCGTGCGCGGCGGAGCCGACGGGCGTCGGGTCCTCTCCGACGATCCCCCTGAACACGGGCGCTCACCAGCCGGGGCCCGACGGCGTCGCTCAGCTCGGGCGGGCCACGCCCGTCTCGTAGGCCAGCACCACGGCCTGGACCCGGTCGCGGAGTCCGAGCTTGCCGAGCACCCGACCCACGTGCGTCTTGACGGTGGCCTCCGAGACCACGAAGCGCGCCGCGATCTCGGCGTTCGACAGCCCCTCGCCGAGCGCGGCGAAGACCTCGAGCTCGCGCGCGGTCAGCTCGCGCAGGCGCGGGTCGTCGACACCGTGCCCGGGACCCGCAGCACCCTGTGCGTGCGCGTCCTCGGGCAGGTAGCCCGCGAACATCTCGAGCATCCGGCGCGTGACCCGGGGCGAGACCGCGGCGTCGCCGCTCGCGACGTTGCGGATCGCGCCGACGAGCTCGGCCGGCCGCGCGTCCTTGAGGAGGAACCCGCTCGCACCCACGCGCAGCGCCGCGAACGCGTACTCGTCGAGGTCGAACGTCGTGAGGATGATGACCCGGCTCGCGGGCAGCTCGGCGACGATCCGCTCGGTCGCGTCGATCCCGTTGACGCCCGGCATGCGCACGTCCATGAGGATCACGTCGGGGCGCAGGGCCGTGGCCTGGGCGAACGCGGTCTCGCCGTCGCTCGCCTCGCCGACCACCTCGATGTCGTCCTCGGCGGCAAGGATCATGCGGAAACCCATGCGCAGCAGCGACTGGTCGTCGACGAGCAGGACCCGGACCGGGTGCGTGGCGTCGTGCGGCACGGACGTCCGGGCGCCGTCCTCGGCACTCTCGTCCGAGCCGCCCGGCCCCCTCGTGGACGGGAGGCTCACAGCGGGGCCCCCGTGCCGCCGTCGGGCCGGGACGCGTGGTCGCTCCCCGTGCCGTCGAGGCGCAGCCTCGCCACGACCTCCCAGCCCGAGCCCGTGGGACCGGCCGTGACCGTCCCCCCGTAGAAGGCCGCACGTTCGCGCATCCCGATGATCCCTCTTCCTGTGCCGATGGGTTGGTCGCCCGCGATGCCCGCGGGCAGGGGGCGGGCGTCCGCCCCGTCCCGGGCCGTCCCGCCCGGTGCGCGCCCCGCCTTGTTGGTGACCGTGATCACGAGCCAGTCTCCACCGTCGACCTCGCCCGCGTCACGCCGGGCGATCTCGACCACGACCATGGGGGTCAGGGGCGCATAGCGCAGGACGTTGGTCAGCGACTCCTGCACGATCCTGTGCGCCGCCTGACGCAGCCCCGGGTCGGGGTCCGGCTGGACGCCCACCCGCACGAGACGCACGGGCAGGCCCGCGTGCCGGAAGCGCTCCGCGATGTCCTCCATGGTCGGCACGTCGGCGGTGGGCGTGAGGGGGGCGACCGAGCCGTCGGGGTCGCGCAGGACCCCCAGGACCCGGCGCATGTCGGCGAGCGCGGCCCGGCCCGTCTCGGTCAGCTCGTCGAGCGCCTGGCCCGCGAGCTCGGGGTCCTTGGCCCCCAGCGCCTTGGCTCCGTCGGCGAGCGCGACCATCACGGTCAGGCTGTGCGCGACGACGTCGTGCATCTCGCGCGAGATCCTCGCCCGCTCTGCGGCGGCCGCGAGCTGCGCCTGCTGGTCGCGGTCGCGCGCGATCGCGTTCGCACGGTCCACGAGGTCCGCGACGTGCAGACGCCGGCCGCGCACGCTCGACCCGATCGCGATGCCCAGCAGCGCGAACGTGAGAGTGATCGCGACGGCCGCGACCCGTGACCCCGTGACCTCACCGCTGCTCACCTCGGCGCGCACGATCGCGCCGGACTCGCTGACCGCGAAGTCGTACCAGATCATCTCTGCGGTGCACACGGTCAGGACCAGGGCCCCGAGCACGCTCCACGCCACGACCGGGCGGTAGGTCGTCGCGACCGCGTAGATCGCGAACGCGACCGCGAGCTCGAAGCCTGCCGAGTCGCCGCTGAGGGCGATCGTGAGGACCGCGAGGACCCCGATGGCCGCTGCGGTCAGGAGCGGGTTGCGCCGACGCCACAGCAGCACGGCGCCGCCCGCGAGCGTCGCGGCGGCGACGCCGTAGCGCGCGTGCTCGGGCGGCAGCAGGGTCGTCAGGAGGCCGGGGACCGTGAACCAGGCCGCGACGAACCAGTCCATGACGACCGGGTGACGGACGAAGTACCGGCGGACCGGTCCGAGCTTGCGCGCGTCGAGCTCGGTGAAGACCGCGATGCTGCCCGAGCGCGGCCGGGGGGAGGGCTTGGGTGCCCTGCCGGCACCGGGGTTGCTCGGAGCCCCGGGACGCACAGCGCCCGACGCCGGACCACGGGTCTCGTGGTCCGGCGCCGGGCTGTGCGCGGTGCGGGAGATGGTCAGGCGTCCCGACGCTTGAGCATCACCGCGGCGACGACCAGGACCAGGACGGTCCAGCCGGCGAGGACGCCGTAGCCGACCCACGGCTCGAGCGCGCCCGAGGAGGAAGCCCCGGTCATGGGGTCGATCGACCCGCCGGTGGCGAGGAGTCGTTCTCCGGCCACCCCCGGCAGGAACTTGTAGATGTTCTCCACGACCTTGTTGCCCGTGGCCATCGCGACGATCGACAGGATCTGCGGGACCACCATGAGCAGGCCGACGACCGTGAAGATCGCGCCCGCGGTGCTGCGGAGCAGCGCACCGATGCCGAGCGAGAGCGCCGAGATGGTCGCCACGTAGAGCGCCGCCCCGATCAGGATGCGCACGTTGTCGCTCGACCCGAGGTCCAGGGCCATGCCCTGGTTCGACAGCAGCGGGGCCGTGACGAGGGCCGAGAGGCCGACACCGAGGAGCGTGACGACGAAGCTCGTCACGAAGAGCACGGCCAGCTTGGCGAAGAACGCCGGCAGGCGGCGCGGGACCGCGGAGAACGTCGAACGGATCATGCCCGTCGAGTACTCGCCCGTGATGGCCAGCACGCCGAGCACGGCGATCGCGAGCTGCCCGACCGAGTAGCCGATCGTCACGATCGTCGCGGACGGGAAGAAGTCCGACATGGACGAGCCGTCGCCCCCGCCCGCCTCGACGTCCGGGATGTTCAGGATCGCGGCGAACATCAGCGCGATCCCGACCATGACCACGACCGTGATCGCGAGCGTCCACACGGTCGAGCGCAGGGTCCAGAGCTTGATCCACTCGGACTTGAGGACTCCGCCGAAGGTGAGACGGGCGGACGGGGCGCGCTGCGCCGTCGGGCGTGCTGCGGAGACGGTGGCGGCGGTCATCGCTGGGCTCCTTCGGAGATCGGGGCGTCGGCCGGAGCGTCGACGCCGTGGCCCACGTGCTGGGTCGCGGACTCGGTCTGGTACTCGACCGAGTCGGCGGTGAGGAGCATGTACGCCTCCTCGAGGGTCGAGGTCACGGGCGTGAGCTCGTGCAGGACGATGCCCGACGCCGCGGCGAGCTCGCCGATGCCGGGCGCCTCGACGCCCGTGATCTGGAGCAGGCTGGGCTCGTCCGACGTGACGGTCGCGCCGTCACGGGTCAGCAGCTCGGCGAGCTGCGTGGCCTGCGGGGTGCGGACACGGACCGTGTGCTGGGCGCCGCCGTCGACGATGTCCTTGACGGGCGCGTTCGCGATGATGCGCCCCTTGCCGATCACGATGATGTGGTCCGCGGTCAGCGCGACCTCGCTCATGAGGTGGCTGGACAGGAAGACCGTCCGGCCCTCGGACGCGAGGTACCGGGCCAGGTTGCGGACCCACAGGACGCCCTCGGGGTCGAGGCCGTTGACGGGCTCGTCGAGGATGAGCGTCTTGGGGTCGCCGAGCAGCGCGGACGCGATGCCCAGGCGCTGGCCCATGCCGAGCGAGAAGCCGCCGACGCGCTTCTTCGCGACCGACTGCAGGCCGGTCATCTCGATGACCTCCTGCACGCGGGTCTTCGGGATGTTGTGCGTGGCCGCCATCGCGAGGAGGTGGTTGTAGGCGCTGCGGCCAGTGTGCACGGCCTTGGCGTCCAGGAGGGCCCCGACCTCGGTCAGGGGCGAACGGTGCGCGGCGTACGGCTGCCCGTTGACGGTCACGGTGCCGGCCGTCGGGCGGTCGAGCCCCATGATCATGCGCATCGTGGTCGACTTGCCGGCGCCGTTCGGGCCCAGGAAGCCCGTGACCTGGCCGGGCTGGACGGTGAAGGAGATCCCGTCGACAGCTGTCTTGGGCCCGTACCGCTTGGTCAGGCCTCGTGCTTCGATCATGCTCGCCCCTCGGGTGGGTTGCGTGTGGTGGCTCGTACGTCCTCCAGCCTAGGGACCGGGACGCCGGCAGCGATGCCCCCGCACGGTCGATCTTCACGACGGGCTCGCGTACGCCGCAAGGATGACGTCGTCGACCAGGGGAGCGATCGCGCGCCGCGAGCGGGTGGAAAAGTCGGACGAACCTCGCGGGAACACCGGCGCGAACCCGCTCGTTGCATAGGATGGAAACACGGCCAGCGACACCCGCCTCGCCAGAGGGCACTGGACGCCGCGACCAGGAGGAAGCATGAGCAACCCCGTCTTCAACAACAGCGCCATCTTCGGCGAGCCCAAGCGCGCGCGCACCAACCAGGGGGCTGCGGGCACCATCCAGCAGAACCCCGCGTACGGCACGCCGCCGCAGCAGGCGCAGTACGGCAGCTACGGTGCGCAGGCAGCCGACGCCGCGACGCTCGACGCCATGTACAACGCGCCGACCGCGACGACCGCGGACACCAAGCGCCTGACGTACGACGACGTCATCATCAAGACCGGTGGGCTGCTCGCCCTGCTCGTCGTCGTGGGCGCCGCGAGCTGGCAGCTCGTCGACACCATGCCCTTCCTGTGGATCGGCGGCGCGATCGTCGGCCTGGTCCTGGGTCTGGTCAACGCGTTCAAGAAGAGCCCGAGCCCCGCCCTCATCGTGGCGTACACGATCGCGCAGGGCGCGTTCCTGGGTGGCATCAGCGCGTTCTACAACACGCAGTTCGACGGCGTCGTGCTCCAGGCCGTCCTCGCGACCGTCGTGACGTTCACCGCCGCCCTCTTCCTCTTCAAGTCCGGCAAGGTGCGCGTCACGCCCAAGTTCACGCGCTGGCTGCTCATCGCGATGGTCGGCTACCTGGCCTTCTCGCTCATCAACCTGGTCCTCATCATGACGGGCGTCCTCGACGGCTGGGGCGCACGTGGCGGCACGCTCGGCATCATCGTCGGGCTCGTCGCGGTCGGTCTCGCGGCCGCCTCGCTCATCGTCGACTTCGACTCGATCAAGCGCGGCGTCGAGGGCGGCGTCCCCGCCAAGTTCGCCTGGTCGGCCGCGTTCGGTCTCATGGTCACGCTCATCTGGCTGTACCTCGAGTTCCTGCGCCTGTTCGCGATCCTGCAGGGCAACGACTGATCTTGGCCGACGCCCGGAAGAAGTCCCCGGCACCCGCTTCGGAACCCGTTCCGACGCGGGTGCCGGTCTTTGCCGCCGGCCTGGTGCTGGCTGCCTTCACGCTGCTCGCCCTCCAGGTGCCGTACGGGCTCCTCGTGGGCCGCAGCCTCCCCAACGCCGTCGCGTGGATCACCGTCGCCGCGGTCGTCATCCTGCTCGTGATGCTCACGGCCGGCGCGGTCGTCGCCTGGCTCGGGCACCGCATCTCGCGCGAGTGGGACGACCGCAAGGCGACCACGCTCTTCTTCGTCCTCGGCTTCGTCGGGGCCGGCATCTGGAGCTTCATGGTGCTCGGCTCGCTGCTGAGCACCGCGACGGGGAACCCGGGCACCGCGACGAGCGGCGTCGCCCTGGCCTCGGTGCTGTACCTGGCCGTGGCGGGAGGGCTGAGCGGCGCCGTCGGGCGGTACTTCGCGCGCGACGCCGCGGACCGTCCCCTGCTCGTCGTGGTCCTCGGGGTCGCGGTCGCCCTGTGTGCCGTGCTGGGCGGGATGGCCCTCGGCAGCGCATGATCGGTGCATGAAGTTCGCACACCACATCTCTGACCTCGTCGGCGGGACACCCCTGGTCCGGCTCGGATCGGTGACCGACGGCCTCTCTGCGACGATCCTCGCCAAGGTCGAATACCTCAACCCGGGCGGTTCCGTGAAGGACCGCATCGCACTCAAGATGATCGAGGCCGCCGAGGCCTCCGGAGAGCTCGCACCCGGTGGCACGATCGTCGAGCCCACCTCGGGGAACACCGGGGTCGGGCTCGCTCTCGTCGCCCAGCGCAAGGGGTACGACTGCGTGTTCGTCTGCCCCGACAAGGTGAGCCAGGACAAGCGCGACGTCCTGGCGGCCTACGGGGCGCGCGTCGTCGTGACCCCCACGGCCGTGGCCCCCGACCACCCCGACTCCTACTACTCGGTCTCGGACAGGCTCGTCGCCGAGATCCCCGGGGCCTGGAAGCCCAACCAGTACGCCAACCCGAACGGCCCCGCGTCCCACTACGAGAGCACGGGCCCGGAGATCTGGGCCGACACCGACGGCCGTGTCACGCACCTCGTGGCGGGCGTCGGGACGGGCGGGACCATCACGGGGACCGGCCGGTTCCTCAAGGACACGTCCGTATCTCGGGAGGCCGAGGCCGGCGGCCGGGTGCACGTCGTGGGCGCCGACCCCGCCGGGTCCGTCTACTCGGGCGGCGACGGTCGCCCCTACCTGGTCGAGGGCGTGGGCGAGGACTTCTGGCCCGCCGCGTACGACCCGACCGTCCCTGACGAGATCATCGCCGTGAGCGACGCCGACTCGTTCGAGATGACGCGGCGGCTCGCGCGCGAGGAGGGGCTGCTCGTGGGCGGCTCGTGCGGCATGGCCGTCGTCGCGGCGTTGCGGCTGGCCCAGCGGCTCGAGGACGAGGACCCCCAGGCCGCGGCGGACGCCGTGATCGTCGTGATCCTGCCGGACGGGGGGCGCGGCTACCTGTCCAAGATCTTCAACGACTCCTGGATGCGGTCCTACGGGTTCCTCGACGCCGAGGAGGGCGTGACCGCGGGGGACATGCTGCGCACCAAGAGCGGGCAGCTCCCCAGCCTCGTCCACACCCACCCGGGTGAGACCGTGCGCGACGCGATCGAGATCCTGCGCGAGTACGGCGTCTCGCAGATGCCGGTCGTCGGGGCCGAGCCGCCCGTCAAGATCGGCGAGGTCGCGGGGGCCGTGAGCGAGCGGGCCCTGCTCGACGCGGTGTTCTCGGGCAAGGCATCGCTCGCCGACCGTGTGGACAAGCACATGGAGGCGCGGTTCCCGCTCATCGGGGCGGGCGAGGGCGTCGCGGCGATCCGCTCGGCGCTGCACGACGCCGACGCGCTGCTCGTGATCGACGACGGCGACCCGGTCGGGGTGCTCACGCGCCACGACCTGCTGGGCTTCCTGGCGCACTGAGCCGTACACGTCCGTCGAGGGTGACGGACCTGCCCGTCGGGGACGGCGGAACCGCCCGTCGAGGGGACGCCAGCCGTCACCCTCGGCGGGCGGGGTCGTCGCGGTCGGCGGGCCCGCGCATCGTCCATGCCACGAGCCAGCAGCCCACGGCCAGCAGCACGCCGTGCGCGACCCTTCCCGCGGGCGGGGCGAAGAACTGCGGCAGGTAGGTCGCGAGGCCCGCCGCGAGCACGATCCCCGCCCACCGCGGTGCGAGACCGCCGCGCCACGCCGCCACGGCCACGAGCACGCCGCTCACGCCGACCGCGAGCAGCCCCCGCCGAACAGCGTCATCGCGACCGGTTGCAGCCGGATCGCCTCGACCGTCGCCAGGAGGTCGGGGCTGCCCGTCGTGAGCGCGTCGCGCGCGACGGCGTGGATCCCGAAGATCTCCGCGCCGAAGTACGGCAGGACGAGCCCGCCCCGAGCCAGCTCGTGACGACCGCGCCCGACGCCGGAGCCTGGCCCCGCGTCCCGACGAGCTTCTCGCGCAGCGCGAGGAGGACGGCGGGGAGGAGGAGGAAGCCGGCCGCACCGCACAGATGTGCAGCGATCCAGCGCCCCGAGGCGAACGCGGTCGCGAGCTCCGGGGTGGCGACGTCCTCGGGGACCCAAGGACGCAGGAGCGGGAACGCGAGGAAGAGGACGCCTGCGACCGCGAGCAGCACCGCCCCGGTGCGGGGGCGGACGAGCCCCTGGTCGGGCCGTGCCCGGTCGATCGACGGTGCGTCCATGGCGGCTCTCCTTCGGCGGTGCGGCGGTGGGGGACTTCAGGTCAGGTCAGGGCTGTGCGGGGCGGGCGAGGTCCTCGATCCCGGCCACGAGCAGACCGACGAGGACCTCGAAGCTGTGGTCGACGTCGTCGGGCATGCCGAACCCGCCCTGGAGCTCGAGCGAGACGAACCCGTGGACCGCCGACCGCACCGCGCGGATGGCGTCGACCGTCGAGGCCTCCGGGAGGCCGAACCCGCGCAGAACTGCCGCGACGACCGCGACGGACTCGGCGGCCGCGAGCGAGAGCGGGTCGTCGGCGCCCGCGCCGAGGTCGGGAGCGACCTGGGTCGCGGCGTACCGCCCCGGGTGCTCGCGCGCGAAGTCGCGGATCGCGTGCGCGAGCGCGGCGAGCGCGTCCGGGCCCGAGCGGCCGATCGTCGCCCCTGCCGCAGCGCGCGTGAGGTCGTCGACCGCGACGACGGCGACCGACCGCCGCAGGTCCGCGAGCGAGCCGACGTGCTTGTAGAGGCTCGGGGTCGCGACCCCGGCCGCCGCGGCGACCTTCGCGAGGGACAGGTCGGCGAAGCCCTGCGGGCCGCCGTCGTCCACGACCCGCAGCGCGAGGGCCGTGACCGCCTCGCGGCTCAGGCCCGCCCTAGCCACGGGCGACCCAGCCGTGCGCACCCGCGGACGAGCGCAGGCCGTCGAGGACCGCGTGGGTCGCGGGTGCGACGACCTCGGGGGACTGGTGCTGCGGGTAGTGCCCGACGTCGGGCACCAGGTGGCCCTGCGCGCCGATCGACTCCTCGATCCAGGCGAGCTCGGCGGCCTGGTCCGAGAAGTCGGGGTCGAGCGACCCCATGAAGGCGATCGCGGGGGCCTCGACCTCGCGGAGGCGTGCCTCGACGGGTGCGTGCGTGAGGGCGAGCGCGAGGTCGCGGAAGCTGCGCAGGCGACCCGGCTCGCGCATCGAGGTGCGGAGCGCGGCGACGTGCTCGGCATGCCACGGGGCCTTGCGCCCCTTGGTCAGCGACGAGTAGAAGCCGGCCCACGCGGCCGCGCCCCAGGGGCGGGCCAGGGTGACCCGGTAGAGCCACCGGTTCGCCCGGGCGCGTGCGGCGCTCACGGCCGGGTCCCGCAGGAAGGGGCCGAGGAGGACGAGGCCCACGACGGCGTCGGGCTGCTCGGCGGCGGCCCAGGTCGCGGCCCCGGCTCCCATCGAGTTCCCGACCAGGACGGCGGGACCGCCCAGGTGCTCGACGAGCGCCAAGAGGTCCTGGCCCGTCGCGACGTCGCCGTGCGTGCGGAAGGTCGTGTCGCTGTCGCCGTGGCCCCGCAGGTCGGTCACGGCGACGCGGTAGCCCGCGGCCACGAGCGGGGGCACGAGGTCGCGGTAGGTCGAGCGCAGGTCGCCCATGCCGGGGACGGCGACTACGAGCGGGCCCGTGCCGGTCACGGTGTACGCGATGCGCCCCTCGGGGCGGGGGAGGAACTCCACGGTCTGGTGAGTGCTCATAGCGTCTAGGCTAATGCCATTAGCCACGGGTGCGCAAGAGGGTCGCGCGGGTCGGTTCGTCGCCCTCGCCAGGAGAGCCCGTCAGCGTCGGCGGGCCGCCTCGAAGTGCCCCGCGTCGTCGCGCCGCTCCTCGGCCCGCACCACGTGCACGACCGCGTTGATGAGTGCCAGGTGCGTGAACGCCTGCGGGAAGTTCCCCAGGTGCCGGCCCGAGTGCGGGTCGATCTCCTCCGCGTACAGGTCGAGCTCGCTCGCGAACGACAGCAGCCGCTCGCACAGCACGCGCGCCCGGTCGAGCTCGCCGACCTCGACCAGCGCGGACACCAGCCAGAACGAGCAGATCGTGAACGTCCCCTCCTCGCCCGAGAGCCCGTCGTCGGTCTCGTCGGTGCGGTACCGGAGCACGAGCCCGTTGACCGTGAGCTCGCTCGCGATCGCGTCCACGGTCGCGACCACGCGCGGGTCGTCGGGCGGCAGGAACCGCAGGAGCGGGACGAGCAGCAGCGACGCGTCCAGGGCGTCGGCGCCGTAACGCTGGACGAGCACGCCCCGCGAGTCGACGCCGTGCTCGAGCACGTCGGCCCGGATCTCGTCGGCCACGGTCTGCCACTGGTCGGCGTAGTCGGGTTCGTCGTACATCCGGGCCAGCCGGGCACCGCGGTCGAGCGCGACCCAGCACATGACCTTGGACGACGTGAAGTGCTGGGGCTCGCCGCGGATCTCCCACAGTCCCCGGTCGGGCTCGCGCCAGTGCTCGGCGGCCTCCTCGACCTGGGCCTTGAGGACGGGCCACAGCGACTCGGGTAGCTGCTCGCGCGACTTGGCGTGCAGGTACACCGAGTCGAGCACCGCTCCCCACATGTCGTGCTGCTGCTGGTCGTAGGCGGCGTTCCCGACCCGGACGGGCCGCGCGTCGTCGTACCCCGCGAGGTGGTCGAGCGCGCTCTCGGTCAGCTCGGTCTCGCCCCCCACGCCGTACATGATCTGCAGCTCGCGCCCGTCGCGGCACACGTCGTGCACGAACGCGAAGAAGTCGTCGGCCTCGCGGTCGAGACCCAGCGTGTACAGGCCCCACAGCGCGAACGTCGAGTCGCGGACCCACGCGTAGCGGTAGTCCCAGTTGCGCTCGCCCTGGGGCGCCTCGGGCAGCGACGTGGTCGCGGCGGCGAGCAGCGCCCCGGTCGGTGCGTACGTGAGCCCCTTGAGCGTGAGCGCGCTGCGCTGGAGGTACGAGCGCCACGGGTGGTCGGGGAAGACGCCCTGCGTGATCCAGTCGCGCCAGTACTGCTCGGTGCGGCCCATGGCGTCGGCGGCCTCGGGCCAGGTCCCGGGCGTCGGGCGGTCCGACCACGACAGCGTCACGTACGCGGTCTCGCCCGCGCTCATGCGTGTGCGACCCTGCGCGCGACGGTCCTCGATGCCGAGCCGCAGGCTGCCGCTCAGGCGCAGGTCCGGGCTCGCCGTGAGGGGCGAGCGGGTCACGAGCGTGCTGTACGTGGGCCCCTCGTACTCCCACCGGGCGGCCTCGCGCCCGTAGTCCGGGAGCGGTTCGCACACGACCTCGACGTCCACCGTGCCGTTGACGCACACGATCGTGCGCAGCAGCATGTGCTCGGCGTCGCAGTCCGTGGGCGTGCGCCGGTGCGTCCGCGAGCGTTCGTCGACGTTGTGCCAGGGCCCCATGAGCATCGCGTCGCGCACGACGAGCCAGCCCGTCGGCGTCTGCCACGTCGTCTCGAGCACGAGCGTGCCCGGCACGTAGCGGCGGGCCGCGGGCACCCGTGCACCGTACGGTCCCACGCGGAACGAGCCCGCCCCCCGGTCGAGCACGGCCGCGAAGATGCTGGGCGCGTCGGGGCGCGGCACGCACATCCACTCGATCGCGCCGCTCGGGGCCACGAGCGCGTTGCACTCGCAGTCGGACAGGAACGCGTACTCCGCGATCCCGGGGAACGCTGAGCGTCGCCCGCTCGGCACCTGGGCGCCGCCCGCGTGCGTCACGGGCGAGTCGAGCCCGTCGCCCGCGTCGACCGGCCGGGCGGAGTCGGCCGGGGCGAGCGGGGCGGCCGGGGGCGGGGCGTCCTGGGTGGTCTCGCGATCGGCACGCGGAGCGTTCATCCAGCCAGCGTGCGCCTCCGGGCGGCGGTTGTCAGGTGGAGCGGTGCCCGACGGCGGAGCGCACCCGGGAGCGCGCGG